>CALXQG010000019.1 GCA_944390515.1 uncultured Clostridia bacterium | reverse complement strand
GGCAGGGGTACTAAGACTCGAACTCAGACTTGTGGTTTTGGAGACCATCGTGCTAACCATTGACACTATACCCCTAAATGAACTATTTTTATTGTATAGGTAAAATCGAAGATTTTACTATACAACAAGGTTAAGTTTCCTTAAGCTGTGCATGTTTGCAAAGCAAAATGCACATTTGGCGAAGCCACTTTCCTTATATATTAGCACAGAAAATAAATTTATGCAATAGATATTCTAAAAAATATTGAGTTTTTGAGCAAAATATTATATAATATATAATGTACTTGGGGATGTATTTGGTTTCGACAATATCTCTGCAGTATAAATAGCGAGTAGTGGATGGTCGCTTCGGCCACTATAAAAAAGCGAAAATAAAAATAAACGCTGATAACGATAGAGAATTAGCATACGCTGCTGCTTAAGTTTAAGCAGCCCATCTTACTAAGATTTCCTACGATTTTAGATAAGATGATTAATCTGTAGGATAACAAATTAAGTTTGAGCTACAGAACTTAAGGGTATAACAAGTAGCTACCTAAATAATAAATTTGTTTGTTAGTTTATATTTAGGAAAATCTTTAACAAACTGCACTCGGAGAAGTTTATATGAATGGGGTATTGGACAGGAGTTCGACTCTCCTCATCTCCACCAAAAAGAGGCATAGCACAAGCTATGCCTCTTTCCATGCTAATCTTACTAACATAGATGAAGGTTGCGGTAAGGAAAATTATCACCAGTTGACCGCGATATCAAGCTGATACGGATCTGAATAAACAAATGATCCTGTATCACATACTATCCCCAAACCCAGAGTAGTCTTGACGATAGTACCACGAGGTCTGATTCTCAGGTCAGCAGCTACCATTATGTAGCCACCATACATCTTGGCACCATCAGATCTCACCCAATAGGTGTAGTCGTATCCTGCATTTTTCATAATGCTGATAACTCCACTCATTGGGAGATTGTAATAGGTTTCTTTGCCAGAAGGACCTTTTACCACTCCCAATTGCCTGTTGAGCACTTCTCCCTTGTAATAATACCAAGTGCTCGGCCAATCCTCAGGATGATCTTTGTAGACATATTCTGAAGATTGGGTTGTCGATGCTGTTTTTTGTGGCTCTGTAACAGTAGCTTCGACGGTTTCTACTGTATCCTGAATATTGGGTTCAACCACATCTGATTCATTCGTATCATCTTCCGTAGATAAGTCTGGAACAATATCCAACTGAGGTGCAATTACCTCAGAAAAGACTAAGTCCATAACTGCAGGAATTAACTTTGCCGTCGGTAAGGCAGCCGATTCATTAGAAGTGGCTGAACCAGCCGTGATTCCATCTCCAGTTGCAGAAGAAATTGTTACTGCTTTTACAGAAGGGCTGATTGTAACGCAAACCGTCAATGCCAAAATGGGGATTAAACGAAGAAATCTTCTATATTTCACCTCCAGTTGTTTGAAAAGCCGGTAAAAAATACTACAATGACACTTCTTCATTTTTTGATACTCCTTCTTAATATAATGTATTTTATGCTATAAAGCATAATTCTATTAATATTATACAACAAAAAACAGAAAAAGTAAACCAATAAAACGATTTTATGTAAAATTCTGCCAAAATGTACATTAAATAAACATCTAAAACAAATTACAAAAAACACTAAAATTCTTCAGAAAATTATCAAAAAATGTTTACTTTTGAAATAATTTTGTATAAAATATAATTAGGTAAATTAATAAGCAAAAGAAAAAGTTGAAAGGGGCATTAATCATGAAAATATTAATGTTAACATGGGAATATCCACCAAGAATAGTAGGGGGAATTGCTAGAGTAGTGCATGATTTGTCAAAAAGATTGATAAAAGATGGACATGAAGTAACAGTTGTAACATATAAAGATGGAGATGTTCCATACTATGAAAATGACAAAGGTGTAGAAGTATATAGAGTAGACAATTATATGATTCATCCAAACAATTTCATAGATTGGATTATGCAACTAAACTTTAATATGATAGCAAAAGCTACAGAGATAATGAACAAACAAGGAAAATTTGATGTAATTCATGCTCATGATTGGTTAGTAGCAAATGCTGCTAAAGTTTTAAAAAATTCATTTGACATACCAGTAGTTTCTACAATACATGCAACAGAATCTGGTAGAAATTCTGGAATACATGATGAAACACAAAGATACATAAATGATACAGAATGGATGCTAACATATGAATCAACAGAGGTTATAGTTAATAGTAATTATATGAAAAGCCATGTACAAGGATTGTTTGGACTTCCATTTGACAAAATTAATGTAGTACCAAATGGAATAAACTTAAATAATTTTACTGGTGTAGATAGAGATTATGATTTTAGAAGACAATATGCGATGGATAATGAAAAGATAATTTTGTATGTAGGTAGACTAGTATATGAAAAAGGAGTACAAAATCTAATATCTGCAATGCCAAAAATATTAGAAAATTACCATGATGCAAAACTTATAATTGCAGGAAAAGGTGGTATGCTTGAAGAATTAAAATCACAAGCATATAACATGGGACTATCAAATAAAGTATATTTTACAGGATACTTAAACTCAAAACAAGTGCAAAAAATGTATAAATGTGCTGATGTGGCAGTGTTTCCAAGTACATATGAACCTTTTGGAATTGTTGCATTAGAAGCAATGCTTGCAGGGGTTCCAACAGTTGTTTCAGATATTGGGGGCCTAAATGAAATAGTAGAGCACAGAGTAGACGGAATGAAGAGCTATGCGGGAAATGCTAATTCTATAGCAGATTCAGTTTTAAGTTTATTATTTGATGCACAATTATCAGCAAATGTAGCTAAAAAAGCAAAAATAAAAGTAAAAGAAGAGTTTAATTGGAATAAAATAGCTCAAGACACTCACTACATTTATGAAAGAGCAATTTGCAAAACAATGGCTCAAAAACAAGCTGAACAAATAGAACAAGAAAAAGCTAAAAAAGCAGTAAAAGCAAAGAATACAGAAAAAGAAATTACAAACTTATTAAGCTTTAAAAAGAAGCATGCATATGCATAATGGCGTGAAAAGGACTGTCCCATTTGCGTCAAAATAAAGAAGAAAGGAAGATTCGATGAATGTTTATGATACAGCTAATAGATTAGCTTATGAAATTCAACAATCAGATGAATATAAAGAATATAAAAAACTAAAGAATGATATAATGTCAGATCCAAATTCTAAAAAGAAGATAGAGGATTTTGAAAAGCTTAGATACGATGTACAACTTATGCAATATACTGGTGAAGAAAAAAATGAGGAAAAGACTAAAAAGCTTGAAGAAATGTATGAAATGCTAGTTGCTGACAAGCAAATTAAAGAATACTTTGATTTAGAAGTGAAATTTAATGTTATGATAGCAGATGTAAATAAAATTATTGCAGAAGCCATTAAAGATGTTTTATAAAATTTGTCGAATTATATATTATAAACCATTGCTTTTAAGTAATGGTTAGGAATATTGTTATTAAAACTTTTGGTATAGTTAATATGCCAGAAGTTTTTATGTTATATAAATTATAAAAAAGGAGTAGAATAATGGAATATATAATAATTATAGTAATAAGTGTAATAACAGTTATATTATTAAAAATAGGACTAAATATACATATAAAGGATATAAAAAATATCAAAGAAATTGGATATGATAAAGACCTAAATAAAATAGGAGACAAATTTGAAGATAATAGAAAAATATGTGAAAAAATCCTGAAAAAACTAGGAAATACGACAGTTAAAATTGAAGAAACTAATGATACAAAATCAAGCTTGTATATAGCTATATCAAATAAAATAATTATTGCAAATATTAAAGACACATATACAAGAATACAGACAATAGCTCATGAGGCACTGCATTCGATACAAAACGGAAAAATATTGATTTTCAATTTTATCTTTTCTAATATATTTTTATTGTATTTTTTAGTATCAATTTTTCTAATACTATTAAATATAGGAAATAGTTTAATATATATTCAAATATACATTTTTCTTTCTATCATATATTTTTCAGTAAGAAATTATTTGGAAAATGATGCAATGAGCAAGGCAATATATGTAGCGAAAGAGTATATGGAAGATTATGCCGAAGAAAATAAAGAAATAAAAAAAGAAGATATAAATATTTTAGTGAGCAATTTTGACAAACTAAATAAAATAGGAATACCATTTACAAATTTTTATTTAATAACTGGAACTATAGTGAAAATTGTTATTCTTTCAATTTTGGCATTGATATAGATTAGGAAAATATGATATAATAGTGTATATTAAATGGAGGAATTGAATGTTCAAGTTTTTTATACACGAAAACCAATTAAAAGATGATATTATAGAAATTTTAGGCGAAGACGTAAATCATATAGTAAATGTATTAAGATTAAAAAAAGATGATAACATTATTATATGTATCAAAGAATCTGGAAAAAGCTATATAGCGTCAATTCTAGAGTTTACTAAACAGAATGTAAAATGCAAGATTATAGATAAAATTAGTGAAACAGTTGAAAGTAATGTTAATGTAGACATATATCAAGGACTACCAAAAGCTGATAAAATGGAGTATATAATACAAAAGGCAACTGAAATTGGAGTAAGAAATATTTATCCAGTTGCAATGGATAGAAGCATTGTAAAACTTGATTCTAAATCAGAGATAAAGAAGATTGAAAGATGGCAGAAAATAGCAGAAGTTGCAGCAAAGCAAAGTAAAAGAGATAAGATACCAAAAATAGAAAATATAATTAATATTGAAAATATTTGCAAAAACATACCAAAATATGATATTATATTAATAGCGTATGAGAATGAAGAAAAAATATCACTAAAAGAAGTACTAAAAAAATTAAAAAATGAACAACTAAATATAGGAGTGGTAATTGGACCAGAGGGTGGTATTTCTCAAAATGAAGTGGATAAGCTTTGTGAAAATGGAGCTAAATGTGTGACTTTGGGAAAAAGAATATTAAGAACTGAAACTGCAGCATTAGTTGTACTTAGTGATATTATTTATGAATTTGAATTATAATTTTTTTCTATAATAAAAAAGAGTAATACTCTAGAAAGGATGAGATTAGATGCCTAAAAGTGCTGAAAAAGAAAAAGTACAAGAAATAGATACAGAAAATAAGAAACAAGAGAAGCTTGAACAAGACAACAAAAAAACTACTAGCAAAAATTCACAAACTAAAAAAACTAATTCTAACAAAAATAAAAATTCAAAGGAAGACGCAGAGATAAAAAAAGCTTCTAAAAAAGTAACTACTTCTAGTAAAAGTACAGCAAAGAAGAAGTCAAGCAATACGACTAAAAAAGCTGATAATAAAGAAAATGTAAAAGACGCTAAAGCAAAGACTGAAGTAAAAGAAGATAAAAAAATTGGAGAAAATATAAAACCAAATGATTTAGAAGAAAAAAAAGAAGCCACAAAAAAAGATAAAGTGAAAAAAGTAAAGATAAAAAAAGACAAAAAAGAAAACCAAAAAGTAGACGAAAAAAATAAGAAAAATGAAGAAAATAAAAAAGACAAAGATAATGAAAAACAAGAAAAATTAAAAGAAAAAGAAGCTAAGAAGGCAAAAAAAGAAGAAGAAAAAAAGAAAAAACTTGAAGCAAAAGCTAAAATGAAAGAAGAAAAATCAAAAAATGAGGAAGAAGAGAAAAGTGTAGAACTTGAAAGTACTGAAAAAGTAAAATTAATAAAATTTGAAGAAATAAAAAATATATTTAAAAAGAAAAACAAACTTCCTAAAGAGCAAATCAAAGAAATAAATAAACCAGTATTTCAAAACATTTTAGTTGCAATAGCTGTAATAGTATATATGATATTTTTAATTTTAGGATTCTACAATATAGAAGCATCTGTATATCAAACAGATTTAAAAGTATTTTCAATGTGCATACTATTTTTAGCAATTGTATTGCTTGAAATAGCATATAAAAAAGATAGTGGAAAAATAGCAATGTATGGCATAGAATCTATTGTAATAGCAATATCTACAATGGCATTAATATATATAAATTTAATGTATAAATCAAATTATGTAAATGTTGCACTAATAATTTCATATGTTTTAGCTATATATTATGTTATAAAATCAATAGTAATCTATCAAAAAGAAAAGAAAAAATACTTTGTAGATGACATGAAAGAAATAATAAATACAGATGAATAAATACATATATCAGTGGAGGCGATTTTATGCAATTAATTAATATAGGATTTGGAAATATTGTTTCAGCAAACAGAATTATAACAATAGTAAGCCCAGAATCAGCACCAATTAAAAGGATAATACAAGAGGCAAAAGATGATGGGGTTGCAATTGATGCAACATATGGAAGAAAAACAAGAGCAGTTATAATAATGGATTCAGGACATATAATCTTATCTTCAATCCAGCCAGAGACAATAGCTGGAAGATTAGATAAAAATGTAGATAATGATATTCAAGATGAAGAAAATTAATAATATATAAATTAGGGGGAATTAAAAATGATGGTAAAACCAACCGTTAAGGAATTATTAACAAAAGTAGACAATAGATTTGAGTTAGTTGCAGTAACTGCAAAAAGAGCAAGACAAATTGCTGATGGAGCAAAAGTTTTGACAAATGCTAAAGAGGAGTCACCAGTAACACTTGCTGCAAATGAAATTGCAGAGGGTAAGGTGAATATATGCTAGTATTATTATCAGGTGTTTCAGGAGCAGGAAAAGATACAATAAAAAAACAATTAATAGCAAGAATGAATAATGTAGAATCTCTACCATCATATACGGATAGAGCACCTAGAGCAAATGATGTACCAGGTGTAACATATAATTTTGTTAGTACAGAAGAGTTTGAAAGAATGATAAAAGATGGAGAACTATATGAATATTCTGTGCATCATGAACATTATTATGGAACTTCTAAAAAGTTATTAAATGAAAAAATAAATAATGGTAAAATAATAGTAAAAGATATTGAAGTAAATGGTGTAGAAAATTTATTAAAATTACTAAAAGATGATGTTAAAATAGTAACCATTTTCCTAAGAGTTCCAAAAGAACAATTAAAAAAGAGATTAGAAAAAAGAGTGGACAAGTTAGACATAAAAGAAATACAATTGCGCCTTAATAGATTTGATTATGAAGAGTCAAAGATATCAATGTATGATTACATAATAAAAAATAATGACTTGGAAAAAACTGTACAAATAATAATGACAATTATAAACAACGAATATAATTTAAAAAATCCAGAATTTTAGTAAATAAAAAAATCCAGATGTATGTGTGTTAACATATATCTGTTTTTTATATAAATAAACTCTATGGGCACAATTCACAAATTTTTCTTGTTTTGAACAAAAAAATGATATATAATAATTAAAAAAATGAGGAAAGTGTCAAATAATGATAGCAGAAGTTATAATTCAAAGTAATGTAAAAAACTTAAATAGAGTATTTGACTATAAAATCCCTACAGAATATGAGGAAAATTGTATAGAACTTATCGGAGCAAGAGTTCTAGTTCCATTTGGAAATATGAAAAGGTTAGAAGAGGGGTTTATAGTAAATATAAAGGATAGTACAAATTTTGAAGTAAAAGAAATTGCAAAAGTAGAAGAAAAATATTTAAACAAAAACAAAATAGAAATTGCAAAATGGATGGCTCAAAGATATTTTTGCAATGTGGCTGAATGTCTAAAATTAATGTTGCCACCAGGTACGACTACAAAGATAGATAGCAATAGAATAAAGGAAAAAAATATAAATTTTGTTTCATTAAAAAAAGATGAAGATGAGATACTTTGTGATATAGAGACAAAAAAAATCAAGTCTGATAAGCAAATACGCTGTTTAAAATTTTTAATAGAAAATGGAGATTCACTAGTATCTGATTTAGAAATGTTTGCAGATGTTTCAAGAGCAATTGTAAACACACTATGCAAAAATGGATATACAGAAATAATTGAAAAAAAAGTAGAAAGAGATCCATTTGAATTTAAAGATATACAAAGAACAAAAAAACTTCTTCTTACAGACGAACAACAAAATGCATATAATGAGATAGCATATGCAATGGAAGATATGCTATTTAATGAGTTTTTAATTTATGGTGTTACAGGCTCACGGAAAAACAGAAATATATTTACAATTAATAGAAAAAGCACTAAAAGAAAACAAATCAAGTATATTATTAGTTCCAGAAATATCACTAACACCACAAACCGTAAATAGGTTCATAGCAAGATTTGGAAAAGAAACGGTAGCAGTTCTACATAGTAAATTGTCTGTAGGAGAAAGATATGATCAATGGCATAAAATAAATGAAGGAAGAGCGAAAATTATAATAGGAGCTCGTTCAGCAATATTTGCACCTGCACAAGATTTGGGAATAGTCATAATCGATGAAGAGCATGATAGTTCATATAAATCTGAAATGACTCCAAGATATGATGCAAAAGAAGTGGCTAGAAAAATATGCAAAGATAGCAATATACCATTAGTATTAGGAAGTGCAACACCTGATTTGGAAACATATTATAAAGCAAAAAACAATAAAATAAATCTTTTACAACTTACAAAAAGGGCAAATGAGGCGGACTTGCCAGATATAGAGATAATAGATTTAAGATTAGAACTAGCTAAAGGAAATAAATCCATGATTAGCACAAGATTATATGAAGAAATAGAAAAAAATTTGAAAGAAAAAAAGCAAACGATTTTGTATCTAAATAGAAGAGGATTTTCTACATTTGTAATGTGCAGGAATTGTGGATACACAGTAAAATGTAAGAATTGCAATATAAACTTAACATATCATTCAAATACAAATAAATTAAAATGTCATTATTGTGGGCATGAAGAAAAATTAGTTACAACCTGTCCAGAATGTGGAAGTAAGCAAATTAGATACTTTGGAACGGGAACACAAAAATTAGAATATGAAATAAATAAATTATTTCCAACAGCTAGTACAATTAGAATGGATGTTGATACTGTTACAAAGAAAAATTCACATGAGCAAATATTAGAAAAATTTAGAAATGAACAAATCGACATATTAATTGGAACACAAATGGTAGTAAAAGGACATCATTTTCCAAATGTTACTTTAGTTGGAGTAATTGCAGCAGACGGAAGTTTAAACATTGATGATTTTAGAGCAAATGAAAGAACATTCCAAATACTAACACAAGTAGCAGGAAGAGCTGGTCGTGGAAGAGAAAAAGGAAGAGTAATAATCCAAACATATAACCCAGACAATTTTAGTATAGAGTGTGCAAAAAAACAAAATTATGATTTATTTTTTAGCACAGAAATTGCATTAAGAAAACAATTGAAATATCCGCCGTTTTGCGATATAATATTAATAGGCTTTAGTTCTAGTATAGAAAAAGAAGTTATTAAAGTAGCAAATACTATACACCAATATTTAAAAAAACGAGTAGAAACAGAAAATATTGGAATAATATTATATAGAGCAGTGCCTTCTCCAATAGATAAAATAAAAAACAAATATAGATGGAGAATTCTAATAAAATGTAAATTTGACAATGATATAATTAATCTAATAAACGAAACATTAGAAAAATACTATAATCTTAAATTAAAAAATACTAGAATAACAATTGATTTAAACCCAACAAATATGATGGGAATTTAGAAAAAATACACAGGTAATAAGAATAACAAAGTTATTACAAAACAAATAATATAATAAAAAGGAGGGAGCAAATTGGCAATAAGAGTTGTAAGAGAAAATGGAGATGAAATCTTAAGAAAGAAATCTAGAATTGTAGAAAAAGTAGATGACAAAATAATAGAATTAATAGAGGATATGTTAGATACTATGCATAAATACAATGGAGTAGGGCTTGCAGCACCTCAAGTTGGTGTGCTAAAAAGGGTTGTGGTTATAGATTTATATGATGGTAATGAACCACTAAAATTAGTAAATCCTATAATAGTAAAAACTAAAGGAAAACAAGAAGTTGAGGAAGGATGTTTGAGTTTTCCTAATCAATATGCCAAAATGATTAGACCAGAAGAAGTTATTGCAGAAGCATTAAATGAAAAAGGAGAAAAAATCAAAATAAAAGCAAAAGGATTATTAGCACAAGCATTATGTCATGAGATAGAACACTTAGATGGCATATTATTTGTAGATAACATGATACCAGGAACATTAGAATATGTAGAACCACAAAAAAATAATTAGGAGGAATGGAAATATTGAAAATAGTATTTATGGGGACGCCTGATTTTGCAGAAAAATCTTTAGAAGAAATATATAATGAAGGATTTGAAATAGAAGCGGTTGTAACAAATATGGATAAACCAAAAGGCAGAGGAATGAAAATGATACCTTCTCCTGTAAAACAATTTGCATTAGAAAAAAATCTAAAAATTTTTCAGCCACAAAAGGTTAGAAATAATCCTGAATTTATAGAAGAAATAAAAGAAATTAACCCAGATATTATATGTGTTGTAGCATATGGAAAAATACTTCCTAAAGAATTATTAGATATTCCTAGATTAGGATGCATAAATGTTCATGGATCTTTGCTTCCAAAATACAGAGGAGCAGCTCCAATCCAATGGGCTGTGCTTAATGGAGATAAGACAACAGGAATTACCACAATGTATATGAATGAAGGAATGGACACTGGAGATATGATTTTGAAACAAGAAGTAGAAATTGGAGAAAATGAAACTACAGGGGAGTTATGGGAAAGACTTTCTAAAATTGGAGCAGAATTACTTGTTAAAACACTTAGACTAATTGAAAAAGGGGAAGCCCCAAGAGAAAAACAAGGAGAAGATTACACTTTAGCTCCAATGCTTGAAAAAGAGATGGCAAAAATAGATTGGATAAATCAAAAAGCAATGGAAATAAAAAATTTAGTAAGAGGATTAAATCCTATTATGGGAGCATATAGTTTTATTAATGGAAAAAAAGTAAAATTGTGGAAAGTAGACAATTTATCGCTAGGACAATTAGAAAATGAGTTTCCAGAAGTAAAAGAATATTCTTTTAAAATGAAGGATGTTGAGCCTGGAACAGTATTATTTTCAGATGATAAAAAAGGATTATATATAATGGCAAAAGATGGAATAATAAAAGTTTTGGAGATACAGGGAGAAAATGCTAGGAAGATGAATATACAGGATTTTTTAAGAGGAAATAAAATAAATGCAGGAGAAATATTTGAGTAAAAACACGACAAAGCTTAACATAATGTAACGAAATTCGTAAAAAATATTGCAAAATTATAACTATAATAGTATAATATATAATGTGTAAGATAAACATAAAACGTGCTAAAAATTATAAAATAATATATAGAAGGAGAGATAAATGGAATATTTATATATGGTGCAACAGGCACTTGTTTGGTTGCTTACAATATTTTGGGGATATCAATTAATAATAAGTATTTGTTCACTTGTAAAATTAAAAGATAAACCAATTTTGGAAGAAAAGACAAATAAATTTATGGCTATAATACCTGCACATAATGAAGAAAATGTTATAGAAGCATTAATAGAAAGTTTAAATAAGCAAGATTATCCAAAGGAATATTATGACATATATGTTATAGCAGATAACTGTACAGATAGAACTGCAGAAATAGCAAGAAATGCAGGTGCTATTGTAATGGAAAGGTTTGATGAAGAACATAAAACAAAAGGTTATGCATTACAATGGTTCTTTAAGCAAAAAATAGAAGAAAATGCTCCTTATGATGCTTTTTGTATTTTTGATGCTGATAATATTGTGGACAAAAACTTTTTAAAAGCAATGAATAAAAAACTTTGTCAAGGGGAAGAAGTTGTACAAGGATATAGAGATATTAAAAATCCAACAGATAGTTGGGTATCTGCAGGGTATGCATTATTCTACTGGACAATGAATAGATTTTACCATTTGGCAAGATATAATTTAGGACTATCTCCATTAATAAATGGAACAGGCTTTATGGTTAAATTTGATGTTATAAAACCAGATGGATGGAACACAAAAACACTCACAGAGGATATAGAGTTCTCATTAAAAAGAATAATTGCAGGAAGAAAATTAGGTTGGGCAACAGATGCAATAGTATATGATGAACAACCAGTTGGATTTAAGCAATCATGGAAACAAAGAACTAGATGGACAGTTGGTCATATTCAATGTATGTCGGAATATACAAAACCACTTGCAGCAGCAGTTAAATCAAATAAAACAATGATGAATTTTGATGGGTTGTTGTACATCTTAGGAAGCATACCAATGTTTATATTAACATTAATACTATTGGCATTAAACTTTGTGATATTTGCTGCTAATGGAATGACATTTGTGGATTTAATTATAAATTGCTTGAGATATCTAATACCAACATTTTTATTACCAATATTTACAGCAATATTAATTATGATTTTAGATAAAAAACCAATTAGACCTATGATAAAAGGATTACTATGTTATCCATTATTCTTAGGTTCATGGATATTAATTAACTTTAAATGTTTATTCAAACGTGATACAAGCTGGGATAAAATAGATCATGTAAGAAATGTAAAAATTAAAGATGTTGCTTAAATTTTACACACTATAATAGTAGAAATACTTTTATAGTGTGTTTTTATTGTATAGGAAAAATCGAAGATTTTTACGTATACAACAAGGTTAAGTTTCTTTAGACTGTGCGTATTTGCGAAGCAAAACGCACAAGTGTGCATCGAAATCTTTGATTTCGTTAATGCACACTTATCTTATAAATTTCAATTTTCTTTGTAGAATTATTACATATCTTATGATATAATACTTTATGAAAAATTGCAGGAAGGAATGATAACATGACTAAAAAAACAAAGGAAACTGAAAATACAATTGAAAAAAACTTAGAATATATTGGACTAAAATTAAATAGATTACCATCATTTCTAAAAGAGCATGACATACTAAATTTTAGACCTTCAAAATCATATGATGACACAATTTACAAAGTATATAAGTATATAAATATAAAAAATATAGAGATACTTATTTCACCTTCAGATAGAATAATGGACCTTAAAGAAAGATACAAACTTTCTAGTCCAATATATGAATATTTAGACTCAAAAAGTAAGGAAAACATAGAAAAGTTTGCAACTTTCATGAACATGGTTAATACAATGAAAATTGATAGAATTGAAGAAATTGCAAAAGAGCAAGAAAAACTAAATGATATAATCCCATATGAAGTAAAATATCCAAACAATTATATTTGGCAGATATATTATTCAGATTATGCAAAAAAATATTTTATGATTGTTCCAACAAATGAACAGGATAATAATGCTCTATTTTATTTATTAAAAGAGCAATTAGCAAATACAAGAAGAAAAAAAGGAAAATATATTTTTGCTCCAGTTAGTCATTTAGAATATTCTGGAGAATTTCTTACAAGAACAGAAATATCAGATATTGAAAATTATTTATGGTATTTCACAAAAGAATGGCCAAATGTGTATGAAGTATATGATAAAGAAAATAATATGTGCATAAAAATAATTGGTCAAACAAATGCTTACGAAAAAATTAAAAGCAAATATAATATAACACTTATAACCAAAGAAGATGCTTTGAAATTATATAAATTATTAAAAGCAATGTTTATTCTAGCAACAGGAGCAAAAGAAGAATATAATTTTGAAACAAAAATAGGTAAATTAGGAGAACTTGAATTTTGGTACAATAATACAAAATTAGAATATGACAAATTATCAGAGTTTATAAAATTAGAATATCTTGATAAAATAGATAAATTAAAAGAACAGGAAAAAGAGAAAAAAGAATTAAAAAGAAAACTTGGAAAATTTAAAAATATAATAGAAGATTTAACACAGGAATATTTGTTAAGGCAAAAGCAAATAGCAACATTTTTAGAATGTAAAAAAACTTTTTTTGGAAGGGTAAAGTATTTCTTTAAAAAGAAAAAAACAGAAAAAGTAGAATTAAAAACTTTACAAAAAACAGAAAGAGAAATTGAGAAAAAGGATGAAAAATTAGAAAGTCTATATGAATTAAAAACGCAATATACAATAGAAGATTTAATAAATATTTGCACTAAACTAGAAGAAGTATTAAAAGAAAATACAAATTTAAATTTAGATCTTAAGGCAATGGAAACAAAGCAAGAAATATTGACAAAGAAAAATGATAATGCTGAACTATATATTAAAGAAATAGATAAGCATAAAAAGAGTATTTTTGAATTTTGGAAATTTACAAGCAAAGACGAAATGCAGACATTAGGAGAAGCAGAAGAACAGAGGCAACAAGAGAAAGTAAAAATGAAGAAATACTTTGACTATGAAACTGACATAGAAGATTTAGGAAAAATAGTAGATGAGTTGCAAAGAAGAAAATTATCTAAAAATGAAACTGATGCTATTTTTGCAATAAAACAAGTTCCAGAATCTTTTGAAGAGATAGAAAGTGAAGGAGACAACACAGTTGAAGTATTTATAGAAAAAGAAGAAGATACAAAAAAGAAAAGAAGTAAAAAAACAAATGCTCTAAATAAAGATTTAGATAAGCTAAAACAAGATTATGAAAAAGATATTGAAATAATAAATAGCAAAGACTTTGACATATTTGGAGCACTAATAGAGGATAAAACAAAGCAAAAAGAAATAAACAACACAAGACATAGAGAAATAGAAAAAGATAAATATAAAGTGCTTAATATAAATATGGATACAGACATAAAAACATATGCAGAAAACATAGAAAGCTATTTAAAACTAATAAAAGAAGCACTAAATAAAATACAATCACCATATGATATGACACTTTATGGTGTAGCAAGAAAGAAAACACTTGAAGGAATGCATATACTAAATATAAATCCAATGGATGCACTAAAAACTGAGCTATATAGTAAAAAATCAAAGATAACAATGTATAAAATAAATATAAAAGAAAACACACCAGCAGTATTTTATTCAAATATAATGTTCTACGACAATTTTAATAAAACATTGCCGTTAGGAATGAACTTATCAACGGAAGTTTTATTAGAAACAAATAAGTTAGAATTAGAATTCAAAAAAGAAGATAGTTTTTATATGAATTACAAAATAAACGAATTTGAATACGGAACAAAAGAAATTGTAATGTATGAATATGAATAAGTAAGGACAATTTTTTTGGGGCTTGTTTAGACCTATTTAATAGAAACTAAACAAGCCGTCCTCAATTTTAATAATAAAATATCTTAAAACTCCTTGACAAAACAAACAAATGATTGTAAAATAACATGCGAACAATATTTCGTAAATTATAATAGAAATGTCAAGGAGGACTTTTTTATGGTATCCATATTGCATATAAAAAACATAGGAATTATAGAAGATTTAGTTATTAATTTTAATGAAGGTTTTAATGTTCTAACAGGAGAAACAGGAGCAGGGAAAACACTTATAATAGGCGCTCTTGGAATTATAGCAGGTGGAAGATTCTCTAAAGATATAATAAGAAATGGAGAAAAATATTCCTTTGTAGAGGCCAGTATTTTTTGCCCAGAAAATCCTGAGGCAATTGATGGAAATATAATTGTTTCAAGAGAGATATATGCAAATGGTAGGAATTCATGCAAAATAAATGGAAGACTTGTTACAGTAAATGAATTAAAGGAATTTATGTCATGTTATATAAATATACATGAGCAACAAGATAATCAAAATTTATTAAATCCGGCTAAACATATATATTATTTAGATGATTTTATAGGAAATTCGATAATAGAACTAAAAGATAATTATACAGAATTATATAGAAAATATAATGAAATAAATATAGAATTAGAAAAAAATTATGGTGACGATAAGGAAAAAGAAAGAAGATTAGATTTGCTAAACTATCAGTTAAAAGAAATAAAAAATGCTAAATTAAAAATTGGAGAGGATACTAAGCTTCAAGAAGAACATAATATAATGAAAAATTCTGAGAAATTGCAAGAAAATTTAGAAAAAATTGATGAAAGCTTGAGTAACCAAGCAATAGACAGTGTGTCAAATTCTATAAAATGTTTAGAAAGAATAATAAATTGTGGAGAAATATATGAAGAAAAATTAGCAGAATTAAAAAACATATATTATGAAATACAGGAATTTGCAAGAGATATATCAAACATGAAGGAAGAAGTATGCTTTGATGAACAAGAAAGAGATAATGTTGAGCGAAGAATAGATGAGATATTTTCTTTAAAAAGAAAGTACGGGAATAGCATAGAAGAAATCTTGGAATATAAAGAAAAATTAGAAAAAGAAATATTTGAAATAGAAAATGTAGATGAGAAAAATAACAAATTAAAACAAGAAAAAGAAATTATAAAAGAGCAAATGATGGGAATATGTGATAAAATGGATGGCTTAAGAAGAAAATATGGAAATAAACTTTCAGAAAAAATAAATCAGGAATTAAAAGATTTAGAAATGTCGAATGCTATATTAAGAGTAAATGTCGAAAAATTAGAAAAATTTAATATCAATGGATTAAATAAAGTAGATTTTATGATATGTACTAATAGAGGAGAAGAAGAAAAAGAACTTTCCAAAATTGCATCTGGTGGAGAAATGTCAAGAATTATGCTTGCAATAAAAACTGTGCTTGCAGATGTAGACAAAGTTCAAACATTGGTTTTTGATGAAATAGATACAGGAATTAGTGGAAAGGCGGCAAAGGCTGTTGGAGATAAATTAAAAAGAATATCTGATAATCACCAAGTTATGGTCGTAACTCATTCAGCTTCAATTGCTGCTAAAGGAAATTACAACTATTTCATAAGCAAGAAGGTTAAAGCAGATAAAACATATACAGATATAAAACAATTAACAGAGAAAGAAACAATTGAAGAAATTGCAAGAATTTCTTCAGGAGACATTACAGATATTTCTTTAGCTCATGCAAGAGAACTAAGAAAAGCATCTTAGAAAATAATTGAAGAAAAGCATAAATTACTACAATGTTTTTCTGATTTATTCCAATAATTGGTTTACAAAAGAGATAAAGTGTTATATAATATTTTACATAAATTAAGAATAATACTTAAAATGGAGGGTAAAAATGAGTGAAAATATAGAACAAGAATTAGACTTAAACCAATTAATGAAAGTTAGAAGAGAAAAATTAGATAAACTAAGAGAAGAAGGAAAAGACCCATATAAAATTACAAAATTTAATAGAACACATACTAGCCAAGAAATAAAAGATAATTATAACGAATTAGAAGGAAAAGATGTAACAGTAGCTGGAAGAATCATGGCAAAAAGAATAATGGGAAAAGCATCATTTTGCCATATACAAGATAGTACAGGTAAAATACAAAGTTATGTTAGCATAAATGAACTAGGAGAAGAAAGCTACAAGGCTTTTAAAGAAGATGATATAGGAGATATTATAGGAATAACAGGATTTGTATTTAAAACAAAGACTGGAGAAATATCTATACATGCTAAAGAGCTTACATTACTTTCAAAATCTCTAAGACCATTACCAGAAAAGTTCCACGGCTTAAAAGATACAGATTTAAGATATAGACAAAGATATGTTGACTTAATAGTTAATCCAGAAGTAAAAGATACATTTGTAAAAAGAACACAAATAATAAAAGAAATAAGAAAAATCTTAGATGAAAAGAAATATGTTGAAGTTGAAACACCTATATTAAATACAATTGCTGGAGGTGCAACAGCAAGACCATTTATAACACACCACAATTCATTAGATATAGATATGTATTTAAGAATAGCAACAGAATTATACTTAAAGAGATTAATTGTAGGTGGGTTTGATAGAGTATATGAAATCGGTAGAATTTTTAGAAATGAAGGAATGGATTTAAAACATAATCCTGAATTTACAAGTATAGAATTATATCAAGCATATTCTAACTTAGAAGATATGATGAATTTGACAGAAGAGTTGGTTTCTAAAATCGCAGAAAGAGTATTAGGAACAACAAAAATAACATATCAAGGACAAGAGATAGATTTAACACCAGCATGGAAGAGAATTACGATGATAGATGCAATTAAAGAAGTAACAGGAGTTGATTTTAATACTATTACAACAGATGAAGAGGCACAAGAGGCTGCAAAAAAAGCAGGAGTTCCAGTAGACCCAATAAAAACCACAAGAGGAGACATAATTGCTGCATTCTTTGATGAAAAAGTAGAAGAAACATTAATTCAACCAACATTTATATATGAATATCCAATAGAAAATTC
>CALXQG010000018.1 GCA_944390515.1 uncultured Clostridia bacterium | reverse complement strand
AAAATTTACAAGTACAGGCTTCAAAATGGACAACTGCAGGAAAGGCAATAGAAGAAGTTGGAACTAAAATAGAGAATATAGGCTCTAAAGTAGATAGTTTGGGAAATAAATTAACAACTAGAGTAACGGCTCCACTTATAGCCTTAGGAGTGGTAGGAGTTCAATCAGCAGCCAAGCAAGAAGCAGCTATGCAACAAGTTGATAAAATTTATGGCGATGCTGCAGACACTATAAAGAATTTTGCGGAGAACACAGCTATTTCCTTTAATATGTCTACGTCAGAGGCCTATAAATATGCACAAATTTATGGAAATCTTATACAATCTATTACAGACGACCAAGCTGAAAATGCACAATACACTCAAGAATTATTGGAAGCATCTTCTGTAATAGCTTCTGCAACTGGTAGAACAATGGAAGATGTAATGGACAGAATCAGAAGCGGTTTGCTTGGAAATACTGAAGCAATTGAAGATTTAGGTGTTAATGTAAATGTCGCAATGATTGAAAGCACAGACGCTTTTAAAAAGTTTGCAGGAGATAAAAGTTGGAATCAGCTAGATTTCCAAACACAACAACAAATTCGATTATTTACAATATTAGAACAAACAACTAAAAAATATGGGGACGAAGTAAATAAAAATACTGCATCAGACATACAAAAGCTTACAGCAAGATTCAAAAATCTAACTAGTGATTTAAGTAAAAAATTATTGCCAATCGCTGACAAATTAATTGACAAGGCTGAAAATTTTTTAGATAAGCTAGAAGATTTAGACGACGAACAATTAGAAAATATAGTTAATATAGGTTTAATGGTAGCAGCTGCAGGTCCTCTTGTTAAAATACTAGGAACTACAACTAGTGTAGTTGGTGGTGTAACAAAAGGTATAGGAACATTTAGCCAAGCAATAGCAGTAGCGACTAATAAAACTACTTCTAATGTAACTTCTGTAAATAATTTAGCAAAAGCTTTTACTGCCTTGACAAGTCCAATGGGGATTGCATTAGGTATAATGGCAGGAGCAGTTGGAATTGGAGTAGTATTATCAAAAGAACAATATGCTTATGTAGATGCAATAAATGAATCTACTAAAAAAATGAACGAATCAATAGAAAAGCAAGTTCAATTTAGACAAGCACAAGACGAAACATTAAATTCTACACTTACAGAAGCTGATAATGTTCAAAAATTATCTGATAAATTACAAACTTTAGTTGACAAAAATGGGAAAGTAAAAGAAGGATATGAAGGCAGAGTAAATTTTATATTAAATGAGCTAAATAGAGCACTTGGAACTGAATATAAACTAAATGGAAAAGTTGTTGATAGTTATGATGAAATAATAAAATCAATAGATGACTTAATACAGAAAAAAAGAATAAATGCCATACTTGAAAATGAAGAAGCTAAATGGAATGAAGCAAATAATAAAAAGACTGATGCTTATAATGATATGATAGCCAAAGAAGAAGAATTAGCTACTGCAAAACAGAAAGTAATTGATGCACAAGAAAACTTAAAGAATGCTGATGATAGATATTTTGCAACAAGTACAATAAATTATCAAAACCAATTAAAAATAGCACAAGACGCACAAAAGCAAGCAGAACAAAATCTTCAAAATTCTAAAAACGCATATAAAACTTATCTGGATGATATAGCAACATATGAAAATGATTATGAAATTGCTATGAGTGGAAATACAGAAAAAATTAATGAATTGATAAATTCAAAAACATATACATATCAACAAAGTTCAAATGACATCGGAGAAGCAATAAATCACAATATACAACAGGTACAATATGAAGTAGAACAATATAAATTAGCAAGAGAAGAAGACTTAAGAAATCAAGATGAAACAAATGCACAGAAAAATCAAAAGCAGATAGAAGCAGGAGAAACACAATTAAGAAATTTAGCAAAAGAATTAGTATCTATGACTAGTACTACTGAAGAATTGACGCCAGAATTAATTGAAGCTTGGAAGAATTTAGCGACAGGTTCATATGATATATATGAGGAAACAATAAATAATATGAGTCCTGAAATGAAACAAGAAATAAAAAATATTTTTTCTGCAATTTCAAGCGATAAGACAATCAAAGGTGCAACAACTGATTTAGCAAAAGATGCAGAAGAGGGATTTAATAATAATGTAAACGGTGCTGAATGGGGTAGTGACTTAACAAAAGAAATGTCTGATAGTATGACAAGTAGTCAATCTAAAAATTGGATTATTGGAGCAGCATCTACAGTTGCAGGTTGGATAGCAGATTTCTTGCATTTTACAGTGCCTGATAAAGGGCCTTTATCGGATATGGATAAATCAATGCCAGATATGATAGATTTGATGACAGAAGGAATTTATAATAGAAAGAGTAAATTAATAAATGCAACAAATAAATTGGCACAAGAGTTAAAAGATAAACTTATGTTGGATAATAATATGAATTTAGGTAATTTAGAAAGATTGCAGGGAAATGTAATGTCAAAAACTATTGACAGTTCAAAAACTATTTTTACAACACCCCAAATTGTATTTAATGTACAAGAACTTGATGAAGCTAAATTGCAACAATGTTTTAATTATATAAATAGAAAATTCGGTTCTCAATATTGACAATTTTTGACATATAGATTAAAATTTTCATAAAGGGGGAGGGAAAAATGCCAAAAAATTTAGAAGAAAAGAAACCTATTTATAAGAAATGGTGGTTTTGGGTAATAATTGTTGTTTTATTATTAGGTATTGGATTTAATTCAGTGGAAAATAACACGCAACAAGCATCAAGTAATACGGTAGAATCAAGTAAAGAATACGAATATGTAAGTTACACTCTTCAAAACAATTCAACTGAAAAAACAGAAAAATTAGTTACAAATGAGAATATCTCTAGTGAAGAAATGAAGGAAATATACAATGAAAAAAAGGAAGATAATACTAATTTTAAAACATATACTATATGGTTTTTTTCAGATAAAGATACAGCTCTAAAAGCTAATAATTATGAATTGGGATATGTTACTAGTAAAGATGGAGAAATTATTGTAGAAAATAAAAAAGAAATTAAGGAAACAGAAGAAAAAAAGAAGGCAGAAGAGGAAGCTAAAAAGATAGCAGAGAAAGCTGAGGAAGAAGCTAAGAAAAAGCAGAACAAGAAGAACAAGAATTTAAAGAAAGTTGCAAAAAATATTCTTTTGAAGAATTAGCAAGAAATCCAGATAAAATAGAAGGAACAAATGTAAAAATAACTGGAGAAGTAATACAAGCATTATATGGAACAAATTCTGTTGACTTACGAATAAATATTACAAAAGAAGGTACATATACAACATATTATACTGATACTGTATACGTTGTATATTATCCTGAAGATGGAGAAGATAAGATTTTAGAAGATGATATTGTAACTATATACGGTACAGCGCAAGGAGATTACTCATATACAAGTACAATAGGCTCGAGAATAACACTCCCACTTATTTATGGTAAGTATGTTTCTATAAATAAATAGCAATCGATGAATAAAATAGAAAAAATATCGACGTCTTAAATTCGATTTTAAGGCGTTTAAAAATTAAAACAATATACTTATATAGCTTGATTTTAAGCTAAAAAGAGCAGTTTAATGGCTGTTCTTTTTTTTGTGCGCAAAAGGAGGAAAAAATGGTTAGAGAATTTAGACTAATAAATGAAAAAGGACAAGAGTTTTCTTTAATGAAGATATATGAATATTGCTTGCTAACAGACCCTAGCGGATTAGGATATGCTTATGATACAGAATATCAACAATTAGGAGATATCTTTGTAAGTAATCTCAGAAAAATTCAACAAGGGCAAGTTGAAGGAACTCTAAATTTTATAAATTATGATAACTATACTGCTTTTGTAAATTTCATAGAAGGTTCTGAGAGTTTAAAATTTGGCTATAAGATACCCTATGTAGATGGTAGCATTAAAGAATATTTCAAAGATATAGAAATACAATCATTGGGAAAAACACAACTACAAACAAATGGGATATTGTCTGAAACAGTCGTTTTTAATTGTTTAGGGTTATGGTATGAAGAAAATACTGTAATCTATACTATAGAACAGCTAACAGATGAAATTCGTTGGGATTTTAGATGGGATAGTAAGTTTACAGACTACGATAGTAGGAACTTACAATATATAAATCAGGGTCATGTAGAAGCACCTGTCCACATTGAAATAGATGGAAAAATAGTAAACCCTAAAATTGAGTTATATGTTGAAGGAGAACTTTATCAAACTGTTGAGGTAAATACAACTATTCTAGAATATGAGAAACTTTTATATGACAGTAGAGAAAAACATTTTTTTATAGGAAAACAAAATACAGACGGCACTACAACAAGTCTGTTTAGTTTAGATTATATAAATTTTGAAAATGACAATGTGATAAGGCTTCCAAAAAATCGTAGTTGTGAAATTCGTCTAACAGCAGAAAATGAAGTTCTAAATGCAAAACTAACAATTTACCCTCGTTATAAAGCAGTTTAGGGGGTGTTTTGAATGGACGAGCAAAATCAAGTCATTGTTAATTTTAATAATGAAAACTATATAATGATTTATAATAATCAAACAGGTTATTATGAATTAGAATTACAAGCACCTGATATTGGGGGAATATATAATGCTGAAGTTTCTTTTACAGATTTATATGAAAAACTATATCAAGCATCTGTGCCAGTTCAAGTTTGGGCAAAAGAGCCGATTATTATTGAAACAAGTAAGGTGTTTATGTGGATATTTGATTTTTATGATTTTTCTGTAAAAGATGTTGTTGAAATTTCCAACTACGAAATAAATATAGATGAAGAAACAAATGCGAATACAATAATAAATGTATTAAAGAAAACAACAGCAAGATCTAGAGACATAGTTGCAATAAAGAAAAATAATGAAGTAATTTATTGGGGAATAATTGATAATATACAGAATACGGAAGGACAGTCTCTTTACGAATATACTATAAAATATATAACAAATTTATTTAATCAAAATATTATTTTGCAAAATGAAAATCTCATAAGAACAACTGGAATAGAGGATTTTATAGCAAATGCAATAACTAACAATTTTATAAGCAATACAGATACATTTGTTAATATAAATTATTTACAATTAAATGTAAAAACACATACTAAAAAGCAGACAAGTGTAACAAATGTGGAAAACAATATTTATAATTTACATACTTGGATAACTAACTGTACGCAGTCATATGACATTGTGTACAGTTTTTCTATTGTAGATAAAAAGTTAGTAATGACAATTGAAGTTAAAGAAGCGGAAAAAGAACTAATTGATGTAAATGCACAGGCAATATCTAATTACGTTGAAGTATTTGAAACAGACGTAGTAAGTAAAGTAACAGTATTATATGATAATGTAGATGGAGAAGAACAAAAAGGACAGTACACACTTTATTTGCTAAACGATAGAACTACAACAACTGATAAAAACAATACAAATAGAGCAGAAGGTAGAATTGAAACTGTCTATACAACAAATTATGAAGACGCACAGCAAATGGCTTTAGATACAATGAAAGCAAATGCATATAATCACAATATTACATTTGCATATAATGACAGATTTATTCAAGTAGGTACACCAATCGCAATTAAAACAAAAGAGTCATTAATATTTAACACTTATATTTCTGCAATAAAGATTACCCAAGATAATTTCTATGAGTACACTTGTGGAAATATTCGTATTAATTTTATCGATAAATTATTAAAAGAGAGGAGAAAATGAAATGTTAAAAGGACATGTATTTAGCAAGCAATTATTTGAACATCCGATTTTTGCACTTTTTATTAATACATTCTTAAATGGAGAAAATGGAGTATCTAACAATTACAAAAATGGTATGCAAGTAACTTATAGCGGTTCAACTCTAACAGTAGATAGTGGAGCAGTTTGCATACAAGGAAGATTTTTAGAAGAGGACACTTCTACACCAATAGCAACTGGAACCAATAATGCATATTGTAAGCTAGTTATAGAAATCGATTTGGACAAGAAAAACACAGAAAGTCAATTAAATCAAGCAGCTTATAAAGTAATAACAAGTGCTAGTGGATATCCGGAATTAACGCAAACTAATATTATAAAAAATGTGGCTGGAATATATCAATATGAATTAGCCAGATTTAAAACTACTGCAAGTGGAATTGCAGATTTTCAAGACATGAGAACATTTTTAGATTTTGACAGTATCTTTGAAGAAATAAGACAACAATATGGAACAATACTAAAAGAGTTACAAGATGAATTAGCTAGTGTTGTAGATGGAAGTGATTATCTATTAAAAAGTGCAGGAGGAACAGTAAATGGAAAAATTATAGCAAATGGTGGAATTGAAGGAGACTTGAAAGGAGATGTAGATGGAAATGCAAAAACAGCAACAAATGCGACAAATGCTAATACTTCTAATTCTTGTACAGGCAATGCTGCTACTGCTACAAGTGCTAGTAAGTGTACGCGGAAATAGTGCAACAGCAACAAAACTACAAACAGCGAGAACAATTAGTTTAAGTGGAGATGTAACGGGTTCAGCAAGTTTTGATGGAAGTAAGAACGTAAGTGTTACTACAAAATTAGCTAATATAGCAATTTTGAGCGGAAAAATAAGTGCCTCAAATAATCCTATAATGCAAGATATAGATATATCATATCCAAGTGGATTTACATTCCAAAATTCAATTGTATTAGCAGTACAATTAAACAGAGATGGAGTTGATAGAAAAGGATATGGTTCTACTTTTAATTCATCATCTTTAGTAAATGGTTCTATGCCGTCACAAGTTACATTAAATGAAAATAATATATCTTTATCTTTTAGGGCAATACTTTTGAGTAATGGTTCAAGTCCAAGTGAATCAAATATCACAGTAGCTTATAACTATAAAATAGTATTAATGAAAATATAGGAGGTAGCAGTGGCAAATAAAATATTAGAAACATTAGTGGAACCATCACATATTGAAGTTGGTTCTACTTTTTTGTTGAAAGTAAAGATACAATTTACACCTAGCTATAATCTTATAACAGAAGCTGGAGAAAATCTTATAACAGAAACAGGAGATACATTTATAACGGAAGGAGATTACTATGAATAGAAAAGTAAGTGAATTGCCAGAAGCACAGCAAATTAGTGATGATGATGTAATTATGATTTTACAGAGTAATGAAAATAAAAAAGCTGCAATAGATAAATTACTTCCTCTAAAGCAAGCTAGTGTAACGCTAGACAGTACTGTAAATGCAAATACTAACTATACTGTACCATTTTATTACAAAGTACGGTAACAATAGTCTAGAAGTAATATATTGCTCTAGTAAGCTACAGAAACGGAGTAGACTACAACGAAATAGGAAACGTAGGAGATGTATCTAATATAATACAATTTACAGAACAAATAGGAGATTTAGATATGTCAGGAATAGAAGGTTTTGAAGATTTTAAGGAAACTTTAGAATTTGTTGTAAGGGGTGAGTATAGTGTTTGATTTGAAAAAAATATTTAAAAAAATAAAAAGTATGCAAACAGAAGTAATAACAAATACTAATGGAACAGCTATAAAATATTCTGATGGCAGTATGATTTGTTATAAAGAGGTATGGACACAAGGAAATAATGAATATGAAACAATAAATTTACCAGAAAAATTTATAGATAACAAATATCAAGTTTGTTTAACAAATAATTACAATAATAGTAAATCTCTTATTTGGACAGTTGGAACTAAAACGACTTCATCATTTAGAGCATATCCATTATTTGCATCAACATCAGCTACTCCTACTATGTATTCATCAGCAAATTGCATAGTGATAGGTCGTTGGAAATAGAAAGGATAAAAGTATGGAAAAATTAAAAAACGCTGAAAGCCTTGAGGATGTACACACACACACACACACAAGTGTTTTAACTAACAAAAAGAAAAGAGGTGATAGAAATGTCACTTCTTATTAAAAAGATATTAGAAAAAGTAAAGAATATAGATAAGGTAAAAGCAGACAAAATGGATATAACAACAGGAGTAGAATTTAAAACAGGAAGAATTATAGATGGAAAAGAAGAATATGGGAAAAGAATAGATTGTGGAACTCTTCCAGCAAAGTCACAACTTAAATATAAGTCTACAGGATTATCTAATATAAATTTTATTAGACTTGAAGGAATTATACAATCAAGTACATTAGCTACTAATATTCCTTTTGAATATCCTGAACAACCAACGATTACTCATTATTATTCATTATCAAATAATCAAATAATTATAAAAGTTGTTGATGATGCTAGTAAATATACTGCAATAGAAACTGTATATTATACAAAAAATTAAAATAATAGGCGACAATTAATAAGAAAGGATAAAATATGGAAAGTACAATTATAGTTGCTATTATTACAGTAGCAGGAACAATAACTAATACAGTAATTAGTAAAAAGACCAATAAAAAAGTTAATATTATATCAGATTTAAAAAAAGAAATAGCAAAAATGAAAGAAGAAAGTAAAAAAGATATGAAAGAGCACTTACTTGATTCTGACAAAACATATTTGATTAACTTTTTGAGTGAATTAGAAAATGGAATCACTAAAACAGATATACAAATAAAACGTGCTTATGAAATATACGAAAGATATTGTAAAAATCGGTGGAAATAGTTATGTACATGACAAATGGGAAGAATGCAAATTAAAAGATTTATTATAGAAAGCGAGGTGAAGTAAAAATGACAGTTGAAATGTTTTTGGCATTATTATTAGGCTTTTCAACATTAGCAAGTTTAGCAACTGAGACAATAAAAAAATTATTTAGCACAGACGGAAATGTAACAGCTTTTATTGTGGCTATTGTAGTTGGACTAGCAGGTACATTAATTTATTACCAATTAGGAAGCATAGATTTTACATTTAATAACATAATTTATGCAGTTTTAATGGGATTAGCTTCTAGCTTAGTAAGCCAACTTGGCTACGATAAAATCAAAGAAGCTATACAAAAATTTTTAATTTAGGAGGCAAAAATGAAATTAAATAGAAAAATAATAATTGCTATATGTATTATAGCTTTTTTTATTGGAATTGGATTAGCAATACATGATAATCAAGATAAAGAAATAATGGATAATTTAATACAAAATGATTCAGTTAGTACTGTGGAAAATGAAATAATCTCTACTACCCAAATACCTGAATTAACAGAAGAAGATGAGCAAGTCCTCGAAGTACAAGAGACTGATTTGGAAAACGAAGGTTTTGAAAGACAAGGAGAAGTAGCATACAATGGAGCGAGTTCTACTCCAAATATAGAACTTGGAAAATATCAAGGACTAACTTATTACTCACAAGCAGATAGTAGATGGGCTAATCACATGTATTCTGCAATTAATGATAGAAGTCAAACAATAATGTCAAGTGGCTGTGGTCCAACATCTGCTGCAATGATAGTATCAAGTATAAGAGGAACAATAACACCACCAGAAATGGGAGATCTATTTGTGGAATATGGATACAGAAGTACAAACAATGGTACATATTTTAGCGCAATGAAGTGGGTAGCTGATGTATTTGATATAACTTATCAAGAAACTTACAGTTTAAATACTGTAGTAGACTTATTAGAGAAGAACTATTATGTAGTAGTATCTTGTAATGAAGGATTATTTACATACGGAGGACATTTTATTGTAATAGTTGGAATAGATGGGGACACATTAAAAATATATGATCCATATTTATATTCAGGAAAGTTTGATGTAAGTTCACGTAGGGGAAAAGCTACAGTAAAAGGAAATACTGTTTATGTGACAGTTGATAATTTTAGAAAGTATGCAAATGCTACTAAATTTTATGCCTATCTAAACGACAGAGATGATACAAAAGAGAATACATCTGATGTTACAATAACAGATAATAATAATTCTAGTGTAACAAGTGTAAATTATAAAGTAAAGGTAAATACTAATGTAGGATTAAATATTCGTTCAGGTGCAAGTACATCTTATAGTATAATAGGTGGATACGCAAATGGTACAATAGTAACAATAACTGCAGAAAAAGGTAATTGGGGCAAAACAAATAAAGGATGGATTTGTTTAGATTATACAACTAAAGTAAGTTCAAGTTCATCTTCTAAAAAATACACTACAGGTAGATATGAAGTAACAGCAAATGTATTGACAGTAAGAAGCGGAGCAGGAACTAATTATTCTTGGAAAAAGTATTCACAACTTACAAGTAATGCACAAAGACAAATACTAAATGAATGTGGATATAGACCTAATGGACTTGTAAAAGGAGTAGAATGTGACGTATCACAAATAAAAGGTAACTGGGGTAAGATTCCATCAGGTTGGATATGTTTAGATTATTGTAAAAAGGTATAACAAGTTATATGTCTAAAAAATAAAAACGGCTTAGAATTGATTTTAAAAGGTCAATTTTGAGCCGTTTTTTTGTTTTAAAAAAGTATTAATATTTATTGTAATAGGAGAACTTTTAATAAAAAAGAGAACTAGCAATATAGAACAGCTAATTCTCAAGTCTCATTATTAAAACAATAATATATTTCTTTAAATTTATAATAAATCAAAAAATAAAACATGTCAATATTTAATCATAAATATTTAATTTTTTTTAATGCTTTTTGTAATAATTGTGAAAAATTAACACTTTTTTAACACATTAGTACAGAATAAAGCAAAAATAAACAAAAACGAAAAATAAAAAATGTAGTAATATCAATGATTACAGAACAATATAAGAACATCTAAAAACATACAATAAAAACAGTTGGTTCAGGTGTTGTTTCAGAAGTTATTGAATAATATTTTAAATCAATAAATTTTATAGCAGGGGGCAATAGAAATTGCAAAACCCCTGCTATTTTTCTTGACTTTTTACCAAATTGATTATATACTATAAACGTATTTAGGAGGAAAAAAGATGAGTTTAATTAAGAAAGCACTATATGTTGTAATTATGGGAATAATAAGCATATTTGTATTAACAAATGTAGTTAAAGCACAAAGTTTAGAAGTAACAACAGAAACATTAAACTTAAGAAAAGAAGCTTCAACAGATTCTGATATATTGGCACTTATGTCAATAGGTGATGAGTGCGAATTGTTGGAAGAAGAGGGAGAATGGTATAAAGTAAAATATGAGGATTATACAGGATATATAAGTAAAGAGTATGCAAAAAAAGTAGGAAGTTCTTCAAACAGTGAAAATGATAGCAATTCTAAAAATGAGACAAACTCATCTAATGAAAAAGAGGATGAAGAATTAGTTAAAGAAGAGAATAGTGATACTGCAACAACTTCCGAGACAGCTAGCAGTGAAGGAAAGATTAATAAAGATGCTGATATTAGAATTGTACCTCTAATAAATGGAGGAATACTAGAAAATCTTAAGGCAAGTACACAAGTCACTATTATAAATACAGTAAATGGATGGTCATATGTTCAAACAGATGAAATATCTGGATGGATTAGAAGCAATTATATTGATGCAAATAACACTGATAAAACTACAGAAACAAATAGTGATGAAGATAATAATAGCGAAGTTTCAGACAGTAGTAAAGAAAATAGTGATAATAAACAAGAAGAAAATGGCTCTTCTTCAAACTTTACTGAAAAAACGATGTATGCAAAAGATTATATAAATATTAGAAAACAGCCAAATACTAATTCAGATATAGTAATGGTAGTAAGTCCTAATACAGAACTTAAAGTTATAGATGAAGAGGGCGATTGGTATAAAGTTAGTACAAGCCAAGGAGATGCATATGTATCTAAAGAGTTATTATCTAGTAGTAAAGTAGAAATTACTAATAGAGGAGACATAGATAGAACAAAAGAAAGTACAAAAGAGGCAGAGGATGATAAATCTTCTACCTCAATTGCGTCTAATGAAAATACTACTTCAACTGATAGTAGTTCATCAAGTGTTACAGGCACAGAAATAGTAAATTATGCTAAAAAGTTTTTGGGAGTTCCATATGTTTATGGAGGAGCCAGTTCATCTGGATTTGACTGTTCTGGATTTACAATGTATGTATATAATCATTTTGGAATATCTATGGCACATGGAGCACAATCACAATCAAAGATAGGAACTGCTATTAATACAGATAAATCATCAAAAACTAGCATATTAAATAATTTAAAGGCAGGAGATTTAGTATTTTTCTTGGATTATGAAACTATGGATGAAATAGGACATTGTGGCATATATATAGGAAATGGAAACTTTATTCATGCATCTTCTGGTTCAGGTTATTGTGTCAAAATAAGTAGTTTACTTCCAGGAGAAAGTTATAATAATAGATATTGTGCAGCTAGAAGAGTTTTATAAAACTTTGGCTTGAGAGTTTTTTAGAAATCTTATTCAGTATGTTTTATTAGTAAAATATACAAGTGAAAAAAATAATTTGAGGGGCAAGTGAAAGGGTGAATAAAATAAAAAGACCAATTTGTATTGCCTCATTTATATATATGTTAGGAATAATAATGGGACTATACTTACAAAAAGGTATAGTCTTTATTATTGGAATATTTATTGTAGTATACATTTTTATAAAAAAGAAAGTTATAATTTTATATATTTTAATATTATTATTTGGATTTAGTTATATAAAAGTTATTGATTATGATTATAATAAAAAACTTAGTTACATAAATGAAGAAATTACTCTAAAAGCTATAATTATCACAAACTTTGAAGATAAAGAATATAGATATGATTATAAAATTAAGGTAATAGGAGATAGTAGTAATAAATTAAATAACTCTAATTTTATTATTTCAATAAATAAAAATAAATTAACAAAAGGAATTCCAGAGTTTGGAGATATCATTGAAATAAAAGGAGAGTTTCAAAAAGCAAATGAAGCTAGGAATTATAAGGGATTCGATTATAGTCAATATTTAAAATCTAAAAAAATATATGGAACTATTAAGGTAAGTAATTATAAAATACTTCAAAAAGATAGAGCAAACTTTTTAAATAAAGTGATAGATATCACTCAAAATAGTATAAAAAGAAAAATGACAGATATTTTAAATACTGAAGAGGCTGCATTATGTGTAGGAATTTTAATAGGAAATAGAGAGGATATATCAGAAGAAACTGAAAATAATTTTAAAAAAAGTAATTTGACGCATATGTTAGCTGTTTCAGGGTCTCATATAACATATATAATTACTGCTCTTGCTACAATTTTAGGAAAAACAAGTAAAAAATTCTATAAAATATTTACAATTATATTTTTAATATTTTTTATGGCGCTTACAGGATTTACAGCATCTGTATTACGAGCATGCATAATGGGAATCTTAGTTCTAATAGCAAGTCTTTTGCATAGAAAGCCAGACACAATTAACAATTTAGGCATTTCCTCATTAATTATCTTATTAATAAATCCATATATTATAACGGATATGGGATTTTTACTTTCGTATGGAGGAACGATAGGAATTGTTGTACTAGGAGATAGAATAACAAATTTCATGTATACTGTAATTAATAAAAATAATTTATTAGATAGAAACTTGTTAGTAAAATCTAGTGTAAAAAGAGTTTTTATAAAAGTTTTAAAATACATAATAAATTCTTTTGCTATTACTATTTCTGCAAATATAATAATTATACCAATTATGGCCTATAGCTTTAGTACATTATCTTTAACTTTTTGGGTTTCCAATATTTTGGCAGCTCCAATCATGGAAATTGTTACAATATCTGGATTTATAGTATATTTTATATCTTTAGTAATTTCACCACTTGCCAACTTTTTGGGAATCTTCTTAAATATATTGTTATTCATATTATTGAAAATTGCAGAAATTTCTTCTAAAATTCCAGGGGCGAATATCTATATAAAAACTCCATATTTATGCCAATGTTTAGTATATTATTTTGTTATAATAGCTATGTACAATAAAGATATATTAAAAAGCTGTGTGTTAAAATGTATGGAATATTTTAAAATTAGATATAAAAAAATTATAGCTATAATTGTAATAATTATTTTAATTGTAACAGGAATAAAAATTGTTCCACAAGAATTAAAGATATATTTTATAGATGTAGGACAAGGAGATTCTACATTAATACAAACTCCAACAAATAAAAAGATATTAATAGATGGAGGTGGAAGCGAATTTGGAAGTTTTGATGTAGGAGAAAGCATATTATTACCATATTTGCTAGATAGAAGAATAACTACATTGGACTATATAATTATATCACACTTTGATAGCGACCATGTAGGAGGACTATTTGCCATATTAGAAAATATAAAAGTAAAGAATATAATAATATCAAAACAAGGAGAAAATTCGACTAACTTTAAGAAATTAGTTAGCATAATAAATCATAAAAAGATAAACATTAGATTAGTAAAAAGAGGAGACTTTATAAAAATTGATAGATATTCATATTTTGAAATTTTATTTCCAGAGAATAAATTAATAGAAGACAATATTATTAATAACAATTCTATTGTGGCTAAATTTAATTCTTTAGGTTTTAATATGTTATTTACTGGTGATATTGAAGAAATTGCAGAAAAGAGATTATGTGAATTGTATAACAATACAAATAAATTATCAGCTATGGTATTAAAAGTTGCTCATCATGGGTCTAAAACTTCCTCAACTACTGAGTTTTTAGAATTAGTAAGACCACAAGTCGCATTTATAGGTGTGGGAGAAAATAATAAATTTGGGCATCCTAATGATGAAGTGTTAGAAAGGATAGAAAAAATTCGGTGCCAAAATTTATAGAACTGATAAAAATGGAGAAATAGAATTGAGGTACAAAAAAAGAATACAAATTAATACAATGTTTGATTATTAAGTAAAAAAATGTATAAATTTACTAAGATAATCTCATACTAATATTAAAACTAAACGTGATTAGGTTGAAAGGAGGATATTAGTATGAATAGAGCTTGGATAATTTGTATAATAATAACTATTGTTTTAGGATTAAGCCTTGGAGTAGGATTCGCTATATACTCATTTGGAAGTAAAACAGAAGGAACTGAAATTTTAAGTGAGAAAGAACTAGCAGATACAACAAATAGTAATATTGAATTAGAGGAAAGTAATATTTTAAACTCAGTAGAAACTTCTAGTGCAGAAGAGGTGATTTCACCAAATGCAATTATTATTGAGAAAGTTTATTATAAATCTTGTGATCATTTAAAAAAAGTACAAAAAGATATTCCAGAAGAACTTGTAAATAAAACGGAAGAAGAAATAGAACAAATATATGGCGGATGGGATATAGAAAAATTCTCTCCAACAGAAATTATAGTATATAAAGAAATGTCTGGTAATTGTGGAGAACATTATTTTGTGCAAAATCATAATGGAGTAATAGGCATTTATACAGTTGATGAATATGGAGTAAAAAAATTAAAAGAAGATACAGAAATATCTACTCAGTATCTTCCAGAAGAAGATATACAAAAATTAAATGCAGGAGTGGAAATAATAGGGTATACCAAATTAACTGAATTTCTACAAGATTTCGAATAATAATAATTGGGAACGGGCTTATCTGGTACTATATTAGTACGAAACAAGCCCGTCCCCAATTATTGTCTTTAATCATCAATCTTTAAATTTTCTTTTTTCAAATAACCTTCTTGATAGAATTGTTTAAAATACATTACTAAAGAAAATACAGTTGCTAATATAGCTAGGTAATAAATATAGTCATCAAAACTAGAAATAGGATTTGATGGATTTAGATATGTATTCCAATATTCTATAAACAAAGAGCATACTATAGCTATATAAAACAATACTGTTGTTAGTTTTCCATACCATCTACTAGAAACAACTAGCTTTTTTCCATATAGAAATGATGCACCTGCTACCATTACAAGTTCTTTTACAAAAACTAAAATTAGCATCCAAAGAGGGATAATTCCTCTAAATGTAAGTGCTGCAAGAACAGCAACCTGTGTTGATTTGTCTGCTAGTGGGTCTATTAATTTTCCGAAATTAGTAATAAAATTAAATTTTCGTGCAATACATCCATCTAAAACATCTGTAATTCCAGAAATTGTCAATACAATAAATCCTGCAATATATTGCCCAGTTAATATAAAATATATAATTGGAATTATTAATATAAATCTTAGTATTGTTAGTGCATTAGGTATATTTTTTAACATATATTTTTCTCCTTCAATTAATATTAAGTATTGTAATGAAAATATATTAAATTGTCAAGTTGTGCATATTTATAGATTATTGAACATTAAATGTAATCTTATCATTTTGCATATCTATATTTACTGTATCTCCGTTTTTTAATTCTGCCTTTAAAATCATATCAGATAATTCATCTTCCAAATATCTTTGTATAGCTCTTCTTAAAGGACGAGCACCATATTTTATATCAGTACCTTTTTCTAATAAATATTTTTTAGCATTATCTGATACACTCATTGTAATATCTTTTTCCTGTAAAGCTTTTTGTGTGTCAGAAAGCATCAAATTAACAATTTCCATTAATTCATCTGTAGATAATTGGTTAAATACAACAATTTCATCAACTCTATTTAGGAACTCTGGTCTAAAGGTATCTTTTAATGCATTCATAATTGCATTATTATTAACTTGATTACCACCAAAACCTATTGAATTTGTATTTAAGTTAGAGCCTGCATTTGAAGTCATTATAATAATAGTATTTTCAAAACTTACTGTATTGCCTTGTGCGTCTGTTAGTCTTCCATCATCTAATACTTGAAGAAGAATATTAAAAACATCTGGATGTGCTTTTTCAATTTCATCAAGTAGTACAATTGAATATGGATTCCTTTTCACTTTCTCTGTTAGTTGTCCAGCATCATCATATCCAACATACCCTGGAGGGGAACCAATAAGTTTAGATGTAGAATGACTTTCCATGTATTCAGACATATCTATCCTTATTATAGAATCTTCATTTCCAAACATTTCATATGCTAGAGATTTCGCAAGTTCTGTTTTACCAACACCTGTAGGACCAACAAATATGAAAGAAGGTGGCCTTTTAGTGCTTTTTAATCCTGCTCTATTTCTTCTTATTGCTCTAGAAACAGCTTCAACAGCGTCATTTTGTCCAACAATTCTTTTATGAAGATTGTTTTCTAAATTTAGTAATTTTTGTGTTTCAGCTTCTGTTATTTTCTTAACAGGTATCTTTGTCCAACTTTCTATAACCTCAGCAATGTCTTGAACTGTTAAGTTTTTAAGTTTCATTTTTTTAGAAAGGACATCTATTTTTTCAGTCAAAGCACATTCCTTAGTCTTAAGTTCTGCAGCTTTTTGATAATCTTCAGTAGAATCTGCTTGTGCAGCTTCCTCTTTTTCTTCTTGGACCTTAGCAAGTTCATTTTTCAAAATCTCAAGTTCATAAAGCTCTTTATTATCTAAGTTAATTCTAGAGCAGGCCTCATCTAGTATATCTATTGCTTTGTCAGGCAAAAATCTATCATGTATATATTTTTCAGACATTATAACAGTTTGCTTAATAACATCTGTAGAAATTTTTACTTTGTGATAATCTTCATAATATTTCTTAATGCCATCCAAAATTCCTATAGTATCTGTAATTGAAGGTTCAGCAACAATAACAGGTTGAAATCTTCTTTCTAAAGCACTATCTTTTTCAATATATTTTCTATATTCTTTCAGAGTTGTAGTACCAAGTAACTGAACTTCTCCATTAGCAAGTGATGGTTTTAAGATATTAGCCGCATTCATAGCATGTTCGGCATCTCCAGCTCCAATTATATTATGTATTTCATCAATTACAAGAATTATATTTCCTAGTGATTTACATTCATCTATAATAGATTTCATTCTTGCCTCAAATTGCCCTCTAAATTGTGTGCCAGCAATCATAGAAGTCATATCTAAAAGATAAACTTCTTTATTTAATAATTTTGCAGGAACTTTGCCATTTGCTATTTTTATTGCAAGACCCTGAGCAATTGCAGTTTTTCCAACACCAGGTTCACCTATTAAACATGGATTGTTTTTAGAACGTCTATTTAATATTTGAATAATTCTTTGAATTTCCTTATCCCTACCAATGACAGCATCCAACTGATTATTTTTAGCCTTTTGAGTAAGATTTGTTCCAAAAGTATCTAATGCTTTTCTCTTTTTATTATTTTTTTTATCAACTTTAACTTTTTTCTTTCCAGAAGAACTTGAATCAGAAGAAGAACCTTCTTCACTTGTATTTCCAAACATATTTGAAAATATAGAACCTAAAGGAATTGCACCAAATTGCATTCCTGAATTAGCACCATCAGCACTATAATCTTCTCCTTCTTCTTGCATATCTGCAAAATTCATATTATCAGACATATCTTTAAACATTGATTCAAATTGCTCTGTCATATTGTTTAAATCTGCCTCAGATAAATTTGCTTGTTTCATTAAACTATCTATTGGATTAA
>CALXQG010000017.1 GCA_944390515.1 uncultured Clostridia bacterium | reverse complement strand
CCGAGTGGCTAAAGGCGGCAGACTGTAAATCTGTTCTCATACGAGTACGATGGTTCGAATCCATCCCTGCCCACCAACGAATAATTGGTTGAAAGTAGCTTGTATCTAAGAGTACAAGCTGTTTTTTTGCTCAAAAATAGTTGTAGTTTATCTACCTCAACTAATATTATAGAACCATAATTATATAAAGGTAGTAGCATCAAAAGATTGAATTTTATATGTATTTGTGCTAATATTATATAGTATATATAATAGTTTTGCTGGTAGGCAGTAATGGTCAGATACTGTCATACAATCATATTTTTATTAAAAATATAGAGGTGAAATATAATGAGTAATCAATATGACTATAATAGACGGTTTGATGAGTTGACAAAAGGCATAGATACTACATTTAAGAATATTTTAGAACCATTTATTTATGGCAATATTTCAGACTATCTCAAAAAAAGTGGAACCAATATTGATATTTTGGATGTTGGTTGCGGTTGTGGTTATTTAACTGCGAGTATTGCAAAAAAATTTACAGAAGCAAGAGTAGAAGGGATAGATATTTCCGAATCTGCAATAGTTTGTGCAAAATTTCATTTTGACTTAAAATTTACTCAACAGGATGTGGCGGATTACCCTGAGAGTAAGAAAATTGATATTGTAGTCTATAACATGGTGCTTCACAATCTTAGAGAACTAGAGCAAACAATTTGGAAAACAAGTATTATACTAAAACGTAAAGGTATTGTACTGATAACTATTCCACATCCAGTTTTTTGGTTATCGGATAAGATATCAAGAGGGAAGATTACTTTAGAGGAACCATTTAATTATAATTCAGAAAAGTTTTATAACATACCATTCCAAATAAAAAATGGTTTGCAACATCAGACAGAGTTAACCTATTACCATAGACGTTTAGAAACATATATTAATACATTTTCAAAATATCTAAAACTTGTTAGCTTTGAGGAAGTTGATTTTAATAATGGATATCCAACAATGTTGAGGATTGTTTTAGAAAATTGAAAAATCTGACCCAAAGTAGCCTCTAAACAGGGGTTACTTTTTTATGTAATAATATTTTATGAAATAACTGTGATTTTTAAGTATATGTTATACTTTAATAAATTGATTGATATTTGTATCAATTGTCGAGGGAGCCAAAAGTTGTAAATAACTACTTCGTTGGTACAAACGAATAATTGATGAAAATAGTCTGTATCTAAGAATACAGGCTATTTTCTAATCGCTTTAGTCTATCTTTTGAAAAATCAAATAGTATACTAACATATTTAAAATAAATTTTATAAAAAGAAGATAAAGTTGTGTTAAATTTACCATTTCAATAGTAGATTGTGTATAAAATAATAGTGGTTGTGCAAGTTTTGCTCATCACTATTATTTTTGTTATCAATTGCGTTTCCTAGACAATCTAGAAATGATTATAAAGCCATAGAAACTGAATATTGCTAAAATTAAAGACAAAATAAGAGCAATCGTTGTATTGGTAAGTTGACTAAAAAATGGAAATATTTTGAAGGTATTCATCCAACCAACAATTTGACTGAGATAAAGAAGTACACAACTGATATCTTTTACTATTTTCCGTAACATACGAAAAAAACCCATTCAAAATTTCTTCGATCATATATTTTACAAAAAATCAATAAAAGTTCTATTTTACCACTGTTAAGCAATATTAAATATTGTAAAATTTTAATTTGTGTGGTATAATAATTATGTTAAGTTGCTAAATGATTAAAAATTCCAACCCATATAGTGAAAGGAGTAAAAATGAAAGTAATAGTAACCCCACATTTAGGGATTGAATTAACACAAAGATGCAATTTAAATTGTTCTCATTGTTTTAGAGGAGAAGATAGAAATATAGATATATTAAAATCTATATTAGAAAAGGTATTTGAAGAAATAAAATATGTACAAACACTAGATTTATCTGGTGGAGAGGTATTCCTTGGATATGAACAATTAAAGATGTTACTGGAAATAGCAAAAGAAAGAAATGTAACAATAAAGTATTGCAGTATGCTTACAAATGGAACGGTTTATGATAGTAGAATATATGAATTATTAGATGAACAGTTTGGAACAAATTATCAAGTCGGAATAAGTGATGATGATTTTCATGATAAAAGCATTAGAAGAATTTATGGAAAAAATGAAAATGATTCTAAAAATCCAGAGTTACATCCATTATCAACTAATGATGTAAAAAATAACATGCGTAAACATTTTCTTAATGAACATTGTATAGGATTTCAAAGAGTGAGTAACAGATTGATAAATAATGGAAGAGCTGTAAATCTACAAACGCCTCATAAAGACTTTGAAGCAATGGGATATTATTATTCTGAATCGAAACCTAATGTTTTATTGGTAGGACCGATGATATTTATTGGTGCAGATGGTTTTGTTTCAGATATAAACTCTAATTTTGATAGAAGAAAAGAACAATCCCTAGGAAATATAAGTGAAAGAAATCTGTCTGATTTAATTTTAAACGGTGGAATAAAAATAGAATGTACTGATATAGAAGAATTTTTTTTATTAATGGAAAAAAGAGAAGATGATTTTGCTACACATCAAGGAGAACATTTAGGATTTAAAGATGGAAGAATGGAACATATTGAATATAAAAAAGACGAGTCATATTATGAAGCTTTAGAAGATTTGCCAGATTTTATTGATAGAGCTTTTAGAGCTATAGAATCAGGAAAATTAACTGAATTTCTAGAAGATAATCACAACTTTAGTATATATCCACGTGATTTATCTCAAATAGACCACGAGAGTGGTATAGAAGAAAGATAAAAAAACAGCTTGTACATAATAATACAGGCTATTTTATTTATCTTAAATCAATTATATCGCAATTTTTTTCACCTGTTCCTATCATTGTAACAGGTGTATTAGTTAAGTTTTCAATTTTATGAACAAAATCTTTTACTTTAATTGGTAAATTATTATAATTACTGCACTTATAAGCTTTCCAATCAATATATTGTGCAAAGTTCAAGACAATTTGGGTAGGGTTATTTATCATTACATTATATTTGAATTACATCCAAAACAATAGTCACATTTTTATTCATTTAAATCACACTTTCTGTTCATAAAATTTTTGTATACCTTCTATATCAAGAATCTCTTTTATAAATTGACTTATATTTGCAAGTCCTGCCAATTCTTTGTTGTTAAAATCTAAAGCAAATTTAATATCTTTCCATTCATAGACACCTTCATAATTGGATTCTAGAGGAACTTCATCTGCGAAATCATATAAAACACTCAAATTTGTCCCTGCATTTATTTTACTTGTTTCTGGATATATGTAAGTCAAAAGTAATTTAGGATTACTTAATCTTATTCCTGTTTCTTCAAAACATTCTCTTATTGATGCCTGAATTTCAGTTTCATTTCCTTCAATTTTTCCACCTATTCCGTTCCAACAATTTTTATAAGGAGGTTTATTTCGTTTAACCATCAATACTTTCTTATAATCTTTTGTAAATAGAAAAATAACAACGAATTTATTGCATTGTATAAAATTTTGATTTTTCATAAAAATCCTTCTTTCTTTTTTATAACTAAGTAGATTATACTATAATTATCAAAAATTTACTATATTATAATTGAATTATGATATAAAAAACTCCTTCCATTTATGAATTTACATATAATAGAAAGAGTTTCTTCATATTTTTTATGAACTTATGTGTTGGAGCCATAAAATATACTGAACTTATTACCTGTCAAAAGCTCATATGCTCCGATAAATTTGTCGCGAGTGATAGAAATAACATCATTGGAAATTTCAACAGGAGAAACTCCATCCCAATTCTTATCAGCTAAATAGTCGCGAAGGTACTGATTGTCATAGCTTGGTAAATATTGCCTAAGCTTAAATGATTTGGCATACCAAATTCTACTGCTGTCTGGAGTGAAAATTTCGTCTGCAAGATATAAATTTCCACATTCATCTAAACCAAATTCAAATTTGGTATCTGCAAGAATTAGTCCTCTACTTTCAGCGTACTCTGCACATTTTATATATAGTCTTATGCTTAAAGATTTTAGTTGAGTTGCCAAATTCTCACCAAGCATATGAACTACATCCTCAAAGGATATAAGTTTATCATGCCCATGTTTTACTTTTAGTCTAGGTGTGTAAATTGGGTATGAAAGCTTTTCATTTTCCATTAGACCGATAGGGAGTTCAATTCCACAGATAGAGCCTGTTTGAGTATATTCTTTCCAAGCTCTACCAGCAATATGACCTCTTACAACGCATTCTATGGGAATCATATTGAGCTTTTTTGCAAGCATGCAACGCCATTTGAATTCTCTGCTTTGAAACTCATGAGGCATTTCATATGGCTTGATAGATATCATATGATTTTTGATGATATCTTGAGTAAGGTTAAAACCAAACTCGCTCATACGATTTAATACAATTCCTTTATCGGGAATAATAGTGGGGACTATAGCATCGAAAACAGATATCCTATCTGTTGAATTGATAACTATATTTCCATTACCAAGGTCATAAATATCCCGAACCTTTCCAGAACAGATAAGATTCATATTAATAGCTCCTTTCTAAATTGATTCATAAAAAAATATATAGTATAAATGTAAAAAGCAAATATACATTTATGCAATGCATATAAAGCAATAATATTATACTACGATTAACATAAAAAATCAATAAATGCTGATTGATAAAATGTAAAAACTTTACAAATACTAGTTATTATATAAAAATATGCTTGCACAAAAAATAAGCAAATGGTATAATAGCATATATAAATACAAGAGAGGAAATATAAATATGGAAATAGCCATAATAATATACATACTTTTACTTATAATATTTGGATTAATTGCATTTTCTATAATGCAGTTAAAATTAGCAGGAATAAAAGTAAAAGATTTTTGGAGTTTTATACAAGCAAACCAAATGCTAGACAAACTGTATGTTTTTTCAAATAAATATCAAAAGATGAATGTACAAGAACAAATAATCTTTTTAAGTGAAGCTGAAAAAGTTTTTTCAGCATTTGATAAAATACCAGAAATGGTATGGGAAGATGAATATAGAAAGTATTCTCAAGTACTTGATGCATATAAGAATATACGAGTATCTAGGTGGAATGGTCAAAATAGTAATAGTAAATAAAAATGTTGCATATAATTTGATATATGCAATTTTTTTGTGGTTTTGGGTAAACCGATAAAACCTAAATATATAAATTAAGGGGTACTTGTATAAGTATGAAAATAAGATATTTTGACCATGCTGCAACAACACCAGTAAGGGAAGAGGTAATTAAAGAAATGATACCATATTTTGGCATTGAATATGGTAATGCATCTGTAATGTATTCTTTAGGAAGGAATGCTAAAAAAGCATTAAATGCTGCAAGAAGAAAAGTTGCAGATGCAATTAATTGTAATCCTAATGAGATATATTTTACATCATGTGGAAGTGAAAGTGATAACTTAGCAATAAAAGGATTTGCATATGCCAACAAAAATAAAGGAAATCATATTATAACTAGTAAAATAGAGCATCATGCTGTATTAGACACATGTAAGACATTAGAAAGACAAGGTTATCAAGTGACTTACTTAAATGTAGATAGAAATGGATTTGTAGATTTAAATGAATTATCAAATGTTATTTGTAAAAATACAATACTTATAACAATAATGTTTGCAAATAATGAAATAGGAACAATACAACCAATAGAACAAATAGGTAAAATAGCAAAAGAAAATAATATAACTTTTCACACAGATGCAGTTCAAGCAATCGGTAATTTAAAAATAGATGTAAAGAAGTTAAATATAGATATGCTATCTTTGTCTGGACATAAGTTTTATGCGCCAAAAGGTGTTGGTGCATTATATGTAAAACATGGAATAGAATTTGAAAAGATACAAGATGGAGGGGAGCAAGAGAAAAATAAAAGAGCTGGTACAGAAAATGTTGCAGAAATTGTAGGGCTTGGAAAAGCAATAGAATTAATAAATAATGAATTAGAAGATTATAATAGAAAACAAAGAGAATTACGAGATTATTATATAACTGAAGTAGAAAAAAACATACCAAATATAAAAATAAATGGAGATTTAGAAAAAAGATTATCTGGTAATGCAAATATTAGTTTTAGAGGAGTAAATGCATCTGAATTATTATTCAAACTGGACGAATATGGAATATGTGCATCAGCTGGGTCAGCATGTTCTACATCAAATCCAATGCCTTCACATGTTTTAACAGCTATAGGGTTAGATCAAGAATTAGCAAACAGCACTTTAAGGGTATCAGTTGGGAGAGATAATACTATAGAAGATATGAAACATTTAGTTGATAAGTTAAAGGAAATAATAAAAAATTAAAAAACAGAGAAAAAGTGAGCAAAATCAAGTAAATTGAAGAATAGAAGAAATAAATTCAATATAACATGAAAATAAATACTAGCATATACGCTAGTATTTATTGTATAATAATTATTAACCTATAAGTAAATAAAATTAATCTTTAGTTTCATTATCAGGAAAATATTCGATTATATCAGAAATTTCACAATTGAAAAAATCACAGATACGATTTAATTGTGAAATGTCTAATCTTTTAGATTCTCCATAATACAATTTAGAAACTGTTGCTGGTCGTATTTTAGTTGCCCTTGCTAAAGATGCTTGTGTCATCTTATGTTTTCCCAACATATCTGATACTTTTATTTTGATCATATGTCACTACCTTCCTTAAGAAATTAAAATATGATTTGTCTAAATTTGTCATATTTTACAATGTGCTTGTATTTTATCATGTGATGTATTAAAATTACACATGGAAAACAAAAAATAACGGTAAAGGTAATAAAAAGAACTATAGCAGTAAGGAGATGCGTTTTATGTTCAAAAAGAAAAAAATTAGCCTAACAAAAGATAGAATGTGGAAAGAAAAAAACAAATTATATCTAAGTGAAATACAAAATTTAATGGACAAGTTAGATAATATTACTGATGAAAGATTAAAACAAAAAATATTAGGTCAAATGCTAAGATGTGATAATATTTTAACAGAGCTTGCAGAAGAAAAATTTGACGAATATTATAAATTAGGATATAAAAAAGGAAAACAGGAATAAAAATTTTAAAATTATACATACTAAATTTAAGAGAGTGTGTATAATGAAGAAAATTTTGATTGGAATAGTAACAGGAATAATATGTGGGATGTTTGCTTCAGGGGGAGGACTCATATTAGTGCCAATTTTTACATGTATTTTTAAATTAGATGAAAAAGAGGCAAGAGCTACATCAATATTTTGTATTTTACCAATGGTAGTTTTAACATCTATTATTTATAGTAAAAATGACTTTATAGATTGGTCTTTAGGAATGAAATGTGCTATCGGAGGGGCGATAGGAGGATTTATAGGAAGTAAAATATTAAGTAAAATTCCAGATAAAATTTTAAAAGTTGCTTTTATTGGATTTATGTTTTATGCAGGATTTAGTATAATTTTAAAATAGATAAAAAATGGAGGGGCAAATTGAAAGAAATTTTTATTGGATTGATTGCAGGAGTGGTAGGAAGCTTAGGAATGGGAGGAGGAACAGTATTAATTCTCCTTTTATCTATTTATTCAGGAGTTGAACAACATATTGCTCAAGGAACAAATGTTATTTTTTTTGCTCCAATGGCAATTACAGCTATTATAATATTCATAAAACAGAAAAGGATTAACTTTAGAATAGCAATGCCAATATGCATTTGGGGATTAATTGGGGCTATAATCGGTGCAAGTATATCAAGTAAAATGAATGTAGGAGCATTAAGAAAATTCTTTGGAGGATTTTTAATATTAATAGCAATTTATCAAATATATTCTTCATTTAAAATGTATAAAAAAGAAAAAAATAGAAATAATACTATAAAATAGTTTAGAGAGGAGGAAATATATGAGTATGAAATTTGTTAAAGGAATGATTGTAGGAGGATTAATATCAGCAGGTGTTGCAATGATGTGTTCTGATACTATGGAACCAAGCAAAAGAAAGATGGTAAAAATGGGTAAGCAATTTGCTAGAAAAATGGGAATAATATAATTAAAAAATAACGAAAACTCCAAAAATTAATTTGGAGTTTTTTTCAGAATTAGAAGTTTCTACCGCATGGTCTACATGGTCTTTCAGGCTTTTGATCACATTTATCATCTTTTTTATCACATTCTTTATTACATTCTTTGCAATCTTCTTTGTGACAAGGTTTACAATCTTCTTTTTTGCAATCTAATTTTATTCCTTTCAAACAATCTTTATCGTGTTCTACTTTACTACAAATTTTGCAATGTTTTACTCGGTCAACCCAGATTTCTATTTCATAAAATCTGTTAGGGCAAAGAGGACCAAATACAAATTCTCCTTCATCATCTGTAAATGTGTGAGATACAGGTCTTCTCTCTTCTTTTCCGCAATCATATACAACCTCTACAAGTTTTACTACTGCATCTTTAACAGGCTCATGGCAATAATCTTTTACCACACCATAGATAACACTTCTGTTATCTTCTGGTAAAGTAATTTCTAAATCAAATTGTTTACCTGCTGCTAAAATACCATCCACATTTAGAACTGGACATATATTTTTTTCATATTCCATAAAATTAATCATCCTTTCTTAAGCATTTGCTTAATATATATTATGAAATATTTATAAAAAAGTGATAAATTGTAGAAAAACATAAAAAAAGAGTTATAATGCGTTTAGAGGTGAATATAATAATATGAGAATACAAAAAATATCTCCTGTAGAACCTATAGAAAGACTAGGAAAAGAAAAAAATGATGGAGAAAATTTTAGAGAAGCTTTAAGAAAAGCTGCTTCAAGACAAAGTGAACAAGATAAAAAAAATAGAAGAAATGGGAAGGAATCTAACGAGAAGAAAGAGAGCAATATTCATGCAAGATAAATATTTTTAAATGAGGACATATTTTTTTATTTGCAAGCATATAATCATATTAACTTGTAAATGGAGGTTTAAATATGTTCTTTATAATTGACAAGTCAAAGATTTTTTCATATGCTGTTGCAATATGTACTGTAGTAATATTATTTGTTGTAGCTACGACTTTAAATACTTTGCCTGAAAATACTGTAACTACTTCTACAAATAGTTTTAATCAAAATAATATAGAAAATATTAATGGAAATAATCTAATATCTAATTTAATCGTTTCAAATAATATTGATTAATGGAAAAATATTCATTTTATGTATAAAAAGATTTAATATAGATAATAATATTAATAAATATATTTATCAGGAGCAAGGAATGTTTTTTATTGGCCTTATTACAAATCAGAAAAATGAAATATACATAAAAAATGAGTTGGAAAAAATTATACCACCAGAAAATCTAATATTTATTAATGAAAAAAATATTAATAATATGAAAAATATCATATTTGAAACAGTATTAATAGATGAAAAAATAAATAATATAATTGAACTAAGAAAAATAGTATCAAGATCAAAGTATGTTATTCTAAATTCGGATTTTGAAATAAATAAAAAAATATTTGAGAACTTAAATTTGAATGTAATTACATATGGATTTAATAATAAAGGCACATTTACTGTGTCAAGTATAGAAGAAAATGAAATAATAATTTGTTTACAACGAATTATTTTTACTAAAAATGGCAGAAAAATAGAACCACAAGAATATGAAATGAAAAATGATGAAAATATTGATAAATATACGATTATGGCAGCTAAAATATTATCTATTTTATACAGCAAAAATAAATAGAAAAATAATTAAAATGTAAAAAAATACAAAAAAATAACATTTTATGTAGACAAAACCAAAAAAACGTAGTATAATAGGTTATATGATAGAAAACGATTTTAATTTGTGACTAGAAAAAATATAAAGAAACAAATGGGGAGGAAATGAAATTGAATACTTTGTATTTAGACAATAACCATATTACATTGGTTGGAAAGGTAACAAGCGATAAAAAGCTAAGTCATGAAATATATGGAGAAAAGTTCTATATATTTAATTTAAGTGTACCACGTTTAAGTGGAAATTTTGATATCATACCAATTACTGTTTCAGAAAGACTAATTACAGAAACAGGTTTACCATTAGAAAGTAAAATAATGGTTACAGGACAATTTAGATCATATAATAGTTATGAAGGTGAAAAAAACAGATTAGTACTTACAGTATTTGCTAAAAATGTTGAATTTTTAGAGGATCAAAGTGCAGATATACCAGTTGGAAAAGAGTATATAACAAACGAAGTTATACTTAATGGTTATATTTGTAGAAAGCCAATTTATAGAAAAACACCTTTTGGTAGAGAAATTGCAGATGTTTTACTTGCAGTAAACAGATCATATAACAAATCAGACTATATTCCATGTATTGCATGGGGAAGAAATGCAAAATTCTGTGATACAGTTGCTGTAGGAACAGAAATAAAAGTTATTGGTAGAGTACAATCAAGAAATTATGAGAAAAAACATGAAGATGGAACTATTGAAAATAGAGTTGCTTATGAAGTATCTGTTTCAACACTAGAAGTTATAGATAAAAACTCTGATGAAAACGATATTGTTGAAACACAAGAAGATAAGGAAGCAATATAATTAATATATATGCTAAACCAAAGATAGAACATAAAAAATTCCAAAAAAATCAGGTAAGAGATTACCTGATTTTTGTACTATTTATTATCTTCCGGAATAATAATATTTTCTTTCTTTTCTTGCTTAGGTTTTTCAACTTCTATATAATCTGTGGCAGGAGAAATATCCAAATCATTTCCACCATTAATAACTTCAATTTTTTTAGGCTTTGAATGTTTGTTTTCATTCTCATCATTGTTCTCATCACCGTTAATAGTATCAATTAGACTCTCAATATCTAATTCATCAGAAGAAAATGTATATGATTTATCATCTTTATTATATGTATACATATTTAAACCTCCTAAAATCTAATTAGATAAATTATAAAACTAAATAAGTTCAAAGTCAAGGAAAAAAGTAGTAGCAATTTTTTCTAATGTATGATATACTTAAATACAGTTATTATTAAGAAAGGCAATGAATTTACATGGAGCGAGAAAAATTAAAAGGAGTAATAGAAGCAATATTATTTGCTGCTGGAAGAGAAGTAAATATAAATGAACTTATGTCTGCACTAGAACTTAGTTCAGAAGAAATTATTGAATTACTTCAAGAATTAAAACTAGATTATGAGAAAGAAGATAGAGGACTAGATATTGTAAGAATAAATGAGTCTTATCAAATTTGCACAAAAAAAGAATATTATGAATATATTTATCCAATATTTGATAAAAGGGCAAAACCTAATTTGTCTAATGCAGCTTTAGAAACATTGGCAATTATAGCATATAATCCAAGAATAACAAGGGCAGAAATAGAAAGTATAAGAGGAGTAAACTCAGACGGAACTTTATATAAATTATTAGACTATAACCTAATAGAAGATGCAGGTAAATTAGATGCTCCAGGAAGACCTGTTACTTATAAAGTAACAAGTGAGTTCCTTAGAATGTTTGGATTAGAGAGTTTAAAAGAACTTCCAGAACTTCCAAGGTATAAATTAGATGAGAATAGACAAATAGTAATAGATGAAATTTTAGAAGAGGCTCCGATGCCCGAAAGGGAAGAAAACGAAAATAATGTAAATGAAATAGATAGTTTTATAAAGGAGAATGAAAATGAGCAATAATACAGATTTTGTAAAAGAAATAACTAATATAGAAGAGGATTTTGCTAAATGGTATACAGATATTGTATTAAAGGCAGAACTTGCAGATTATACAGCAGTAAAAGGATTTATAACAATTCGTCCATATGGTTATGCAATTTGGGAAAATATACAAAAATATGCTGATGAAAAATTTAAAGAGCATGGAGTAAAAAATATTGCAATGCCAGTCCTTATTCCAGAAAGCTTGCTACAAAAAGAAAAAGACCATGTAGAAGGATTTGCTCCAGAAGTTGCTTGGGTAACTGTTGGTGGAGGAGAAGAATTAGAAGAAAGATTATGTGTAAGGCCAACATCTGAAACAATTTTTTCTACTATGTATTCTAAATGGTTAAGTTCATGGAGGGACTTACCATATAAATATAATCAATGGTGTAATGTATTAAGATGGGAAAAAGAAACAAGACCATTCTTGCGTTCAAGAGAATTTTTATGGCAAGAAGGACACACAATTCATGAAACTGCAAAGGAAGCAGAAGAATTTACTTTAGAAATGCTTGGAGTATATGCAGATGTAATTGAAAATCTTTTAGCTATACCAGTTGTAAAAGGAAGAAAAACACCTACAGAACAATTTGCTGGAGCAGATGCAACATATACAGTTGAAACTCTAATGCATGATGGAAGAGCTTTACAAGCAGGTACTTCACATTACTTTGGACAAAACTTTAGCAAACCATTTGAAATAAAATTCCAAAATAGAGAAGGAAAAGAAGAATATGCATACCAGACATCTTGGGGAATTAGCACAAGATTAATTGGAGCAGTTATAATGGCACATGGTGATAATAGAGGTCTTAAACTACCACCAAGAGTTGCACCAATTCAAGTGGTTATTGTTCCAGTTGCAATGCATAAAGAAGGTGTAAAAGAAAAAGCAGAAGAACTAAAAAATAATTTATCAAATAAATATAGAGTAGAATTAGATATAAGAGAGCAATACTCACCAGGTTATAAATTTAATGACTGGGAAATGAGAGGTGTTCCAGTAAGAATTGAAATAGGACCACGAGATATAGAAGCTGGAAAATGTGTTGTGGTAAGAAGAGATACTGCTGAAAAGATAGACGTGAACTTAGATGTATTAAATGAAAAATTAAGTGAGATTTTAGATGATATTCAACAAAATATGTATAATGAATGTGCAAATAGGGTAAAAGAAAAAACTACAATTGCAAATACTTTAGAGGAATTTACAGAAAACTTAAATAAAAATCAAGGATATGTAAAAACAATGTGGTGTGGAAGTAGTGAGTGTGAAGAAAAAATACATGAACTAACTGGTGCAAAATCTAGATGCATACCATTTGAACAAGAAAAAATAGGAGATAAATGTGTATATTGTGGAAAACCAGCAGACAAAATGGTAATTTGGGGAAGACAATATTAATAAAAAACCGAATAGCGATTTATTTACCGTTATTCGGTTTTGTATTTGTATTATCCATATAATCAAATAAATTAAGATTACCATCTATAACATAGGAAGAATTAGAAGAAGTTTTAGTTTGAGAGTTCTCATCATCATCTGTATTTTCTTCTTTGCTAGAAGTTCTATTAATAACATCGTAATTGTAAACATCTAGGGGAGAACCAATATTTTCTTTCAAAGGTTTTAATATGGTGGTATCTTCTAATGGTTCATCATGAAAATCTTGAGTTAATATTTGTAAAAGGTTAGGATACATAGTATTTGCATGTCTTTTCCAATTTTCAACTATTTGTTTTGCCTGTTCACGAGAACCTGCAAATGTTTTAATTTCAAATAAACATTCATTATTTTCCATAATCTTACAAGTAACATTATAATAATTTTCACTAAGTGGAGTGTATTCTGCTATTATAGAATTTTCTTCATTAACATCGTCTAAAGCATATTTCAAATTTGTATCAACCTGTAATTTTATTATTCCTGGAAGAATATCCTCTGTAAGTTCCAAAGTTCTTATACCTTTTTCAGTAATTAAATACATATTTTGATCTTCTTTATCAAATGTTATTATAAAGTCACTTTGTACTAAATCTAATAAAAATTGTTGAAAATAAAAATAGTTCATATCAAAAACAGATAAAACAATTTTATATAATGCATTATTAGTTATAGCTTTATTTACATTTTTTAATATATATAGAATAAGGACTTTACTTTCGGCTAGAGTCTTATCATTAGATGTTAATTTCAAAAAAATCACCTCTTAAAATATCAAAACTAGAAGTATTATATCATAAAAAGGTGTAAAATACTATCATTTTTTTTTGATTAATGTTATAATAGAATGTGATGAAAGGACAAGTTAGAATATGTGTATATTAATAAATTGCTATTTATAACTTGTTAATCAATTCCATAAAAAGGGGAAAGTAAATGCCAAAAAATACATTGTATGAAATGCTGGAAGTTAGTGAGAATGCTTCAGATGAAGTAATTGAAAAAGCATATAAGGTGCTTGCAAAAAAATATCATCCTGATTTACAAAAAGAGCAAAATAAAAAAAGTGCAGAAATTAAGATGAAAGAGATAAATGAAGCATATGAAGTACTTGGTAATAAGGAAAAAAGAAGAGAATATGATTTAAAGTTACAGATGGAAAGAGAAGAGGAAAGAATAAGAAATCAACAAGAAAATACTAATGAAGATTCAAGTAACCAAGTAATTGATAATGATAATCCTAATGATATTGAAAAAGATAGAGCAATATATCAAAGAAAATTATATCAAGAAGAAATGCAACAAAGGAAAAAAATGCAGGAAAACCTAAACAAAGAATATGAAAATGCTTATTACAATTACTTAAGAAGTTTGGGATATAGAGTAAAACATAAATGGACAAAGGAAAATGTAAAAGATTTTTTTATTGTAATTGGAATAATGATACTAATTTTTATGGCATTGTGGTTTATTCCACCTACACATGATTGGTTAGTGAATTTTTATGAGCAAAATCCTATTTTAAAAGCAATAGTAGATTTGATTATTGCAGTTGTAACAGGAATTTTTAAAGGAATTTGGAAGTTTATAACAGGATTATTTATTGTATAGGAAAAATTATTATAAAAGGTAGAATATATTTTAAAGAAATATATTTTACCTTTTTTGTATATTTTAAAAAATTTAGTGATATAATCTAATTGTAAATTTTTATAAAGGAGCGTGTGAATATGGATAGAAAAGTAAGAGTTGTACAATATGGTACAGGGAAAATGGCAGTATATACAATGCGTTATGTTTATGAAAAGGGAGGAGAGGTAGTAGGTGCTATTGATGTAAATCCAGCAGTTATAGGGAAAGACATAGGAGAGATTATAGGAGGAGAAAAAAGAGGAGTAGCTGTAACAGATGCACATAATGCAGAAACATTGCTAAAAGACTTAAAACCAGATATAGTAATTGTAACAACAATGAGTTTATTAAAAGATATTAAAGATGCGTTTTTACTATGTGCGAAACTTGGAATTAATGCAATATCAACTTGTGAAGAAGCGTTTTATCCATTTAATTCAAATCCAAAGCTTACAAATGAAATAGATAAACTAGCAAAAGGAAATGGATGCACAATTACAGGAAGCGGATATCAAGATATATATTGGGGAGAACTAATAAGTGCAATAGCAGGTTCAACACAAAAAATAACAAAGATTAAAGGAAGTTCTTCATACAATGTAGAAGATTATGGAATTGCTTTAGCAGAAGCTCATGGGGCAGGACTTACATTAGATGAGTTTGATGAAAAAATTGCTTCAGTTGATAGAATGAGTGATGAAGAAAGACAAGAAATAATTAATTCAGGGGAATATGCACCATCTTACATGTGGAATGTAAATGGATGGCTTTGTTCAAAATTAGGTTTAACTCCAATAAGTCAATCACAAAAGTGTGTACCACAAACATATAAAGAAGATATTGAGTCATCAACATTAGGAATGACAGTAAAAGCAGGAACTGCTACAGGAATGAGTGCTGTTGTCACAACAGAAACAAAAGAAGGAATAACAATAGAAAGTGAATGTATAGGAAAGGTTTATTCAAAAGAAGATTATGACAAAAATGAATGGACAATAGAAGGTGAACCTAATACAACAATAGTAGTTGCAAGACCAGCAACTGTAGAACTTACTTGTGCTACTATAGTAAATAGAATTCCTGATGTTATAAATGGAAAACCAGGATATGTATCAACAGATAAATTAGATGAATTAAAATATTTAGTAAAACCAATGAATGAATATGTAAGAGATTAAAAAATTGGACTTTGATGTTTTTAAAAATAGTTACATCAAAGTCTATTTTCTTAATTATTAAATATTTTTTATATCTCTTTTCTTAAACACAACAGAGCTTATAAATAGTAGTATTACTAAATAAATTAAACAAACTATAATTGAAAATGGAACTGTTGTATTTTCAAATAATGGTGTGCCTCCAAATAAATATTGTGTTAAGTCCCAGTTAGGTGTTACGAAATAAATAATTTCTTCTATATTATATGCTACAGATAATTGATTTATAAAAGGTGCAGCAATATATCCTAAAAATGGAAGTGACACAGCAAGGGCTGTATTTGTAAATATTGTGCTGCATGTAAAAGCAAGTGTAGTAAGTAAAATGTAAATTGGTAATTTACAAATACCTGTCAAACATATATAAGATAAGATATTCATTGTTTCTACTTTATTTGTATCAAAATTATATATTATTGCTGGAATAGATAAACTGCTAAAGCCTTGTATTAGTCCACCAAATATGAATTGAGAGATTGCAATAAATGAAATTACCAATACTAAAACACACATACATACTATGAATTTAGCAAAAAGTATTTTAATTCTATTATATGGCTTAACAAGTAGTAATTTGATAGTTCCTTTATTAAATTCATCACTTACAATTGATCCAGCTATTACAATTCCTATAATCAATATAAATAACTCATATTGGCCAAATAAATTAAGTAACATATCTCTGTTATCTCCAGATTTTAAAGTAATCATATTATCAATATAGTATTTGTTTAAATTAGCATTTTCTAATGCAGAATTATAATATTTCAAATCATCTTTGCTTGCTTTACTTAAATCTGTTCCTTGATATGAAATTAATTCAGTTTTATTTGAAGAATAATTTTCTAAAGCATTATTTAGAAAACTTGGTTCATAACTTATATTCTTTTCTAAACGCCATTCATTAACTTGTTTTGAAACTTCTAAATTAGCAATAGTTTTTTCTATAGAAGTAAGTGTTTGATTATCTTTTGTAGTTTCTTTTAACTTATATTGTTCTTCTAAAGAAGAATTAATCTCATCTAATTTTTGATTAACAAAGTATTTCCAATCATCTGCTTTAAATTTTTCAATTGCAATATCATAAGATTTTTTTGCTTCGTTATATGCTTCATCTGTTATATTATCAGTATATTCATGTTCTATAATTGGCTCTATATATTCTGGAAGAATTGTATTTATTATATATGATTGCCATGAATCTGAACCATATTCTTTAGTTAGTTTAGTAACTTCTAATTGAACAGATAAATCTATATATTGAGAAACCTCATTTGAGTCATGTGGGTCCAACTCTTTTAGACTACTTTCAAAATATTGTGTATCATCATAAAAATAATTTGAATAATTATTACTTGTATTTTTTAATATAATGTTTGACAAAATAATGTATGCAAGCGTTATGAAAAGTAGAATATAAATAGTTTTCTTTTTAAATACCTTTATAAATTCATTTCCTATTAAATTAATCAATTATATTACCTCCAGTCTTTTTCAAAAATGCATCTTCCAAGCTTAAAATTTCTTCTCTTACACAGTAAACTTTAATATCTTGTAATACCAATTTTTTTACAATAGTTGGAATATTTTCTTTATCACAGTGAACCTTCAAATGAGTATTATCATCTGCTTCAGATATATCTCCAACTATTATTCTAGCTTTTTTAGAATCATCAACTTCTATAATATAATTTCCTTCAGAAGCTTCTTTTTTGACTTTGTCTAAATCACTAGTTTCAACGACTATACCATTTTTTATTATACAAACCTTATTACAAAAGCTTTCAAGTTCAGCCAAATTATGACTAGAGATTAGTATTCCCATATCTTCTTCTTTAGCAAGCTTTACCAATAATTTACGAAGGTCTTTTATTCCTTCTGGGTCTAAACCATTTGTAGGTTCATCTAAAATAAGAAGATTAGGTTTATGAAGTATTGCTTGAGCAACACCAAGACGTTGTCTCATTCCTAATGAATATTTAGAAACTTTATCATGTATTCTATTTTCAAGCCCAACTAATTTGATAACTTCATCAATTCTTTTTGAATTAATATTTGGGTATAAATTAGATATTAGTTTTAAATTATCCAAACCAGAAAGATACATATATAAATCTGGATTTTCTATTATAGCACCTACTTTAGAAATAGCATTTTCAAAATCTTTTTGAATACTATGTCCATTGATATATACCTTTCCACTATCTATTTTTTGCAAACCTAAAATTAATTTTATAGTAGTAGTTTTTCCTGCACCATTAGGACCAATAAAGCCTAATATATCGCCATTACAGACTTTTAAAGATACTCCTTTTAAAATTTCTTTTTTTCTAAAACTTTTATGCAAATTTTCACATTTTAAAATCGTATTTTGCATATCATCCCTCCTTTGATGTTAAGAGTTTATCACAAATTTCTTAATATGCAAGTTATAAAAACTTAAGAAATTATTAAGTATGAAAAAATTAAATAAAAAACAAAAGGTATTTTAACCTTTTGCTCTTAATTATTTTATTTCTACAATTGTAACTCCCATTTCACCTTCTCCAAAAGTACCAAGTCTAAAAGATGCAACATGTGGATTAGTTTTCAAAAATTTATGGATACCCTCTCTTAATTTACCAGTACCCTTGCCATGTACTATCCTAACAGGAGATAGTTTAGAAATAGCACAGTCATCTAAATATTTGTCTATTACAAATATAGCTTCATCAACATTCATTCCAATAACATTTATTTCACTAGAAATATTTTGAGATTTGAATTTTGAATTTTTAGTAAATGTAACAGATGAGCTTTTTTTATTTGTTTGTTTCAATGAATTATTTTTTAAACTAAATTTATCATTAAAAGCCTTTAACATATCCATATTAAGTCCAGATTCATTAGTAGGAGATAAATCTTTAATATTGTTATTTAATTCATTTCGTAAATTATTTGCTTTATTTAAATCTCCTTTACTAACATTGTTTAAATCTTTTATAACAGAATTTGCCTTTTCTTTTGCAGATAGTAATATATCTCTAGCCTCATTTTTTGCATCTTCAATAATTCTTTCTTGCTTTTCTTTTTGAGTGATTTTATCATTTTCAAGAGATTTTCTAAGCTTTTCAACCTGAATTAAATTCTTACTAATTTCTTTCTTTTCCTGTTCAATTTTTATCTTATTATCATATATGTTTTTCATTAATTCTTCAATACTTATATCATTAGATTCTATAAGTGATTTTGCATAAGCTAATATTTCTTCATTAAGCCCAAGTTTTTTACTAATAGCAAAAGCATTAC
>CALXQG010000016.1 GCA_944390515.1 uncultured Clostridia bacterium | reverse complement strand
TGAACAATACAAATAGTATAAATAATTGTCAAAGGTCATGTTTTACATTAACTAGTAATCAATCAGAACCTGTTTTGTTTTTAACAAGTAAAAGCAACAATCCAGATTGTAACAATTGGAATATTAGAAATGGAAATTACAACACTAATAATTGTTGTTGTAGAAGGAGATAAAATAGATATTACAATAATGTTACAATAATATTACAATTATATTACAATAATATTAAGTTTATATTACAAAAACTTAATATTATTGTTTTTTTTTAATAATTGTTGTACAATATAGTAAGTGATAATATTTTGTAGAAAAATGGGAGGAATATGATTATGGCAATGAATCCAATGCAAAGAAAGGCCAATAATTCATTTTTATTGGGGATTTTAATAACATTATTAATAACAGGAATTATAATAGCAATTCTGATATTTCAAGTGTCTAAATTAAACAGTGAATTGGAGAAGGAAGATGCTTTAAAAGTTAAAGTTTATGTTGTTGCAGACACAATTAAATCAGGAGAAACTATAAGTGAAGATAAACTTCAATTTATTGAGACTACTTTAGGAAATGTGGATAGTGGTAATTTTGTTACTGTATTAAACACTCAAGATGTAGAAGACCCAGCAACTGGAGATGTAGAAACAGTATATACCCAAAAAGCAAAAGTTGACTTGAATCCAGGAACAGTTCTTACAAATGACTTATTATATGAAGATGAGGCTATTACAGCAGATGTAAGAAGTCAAGAATACAATGTGATAACATTAACAAGCCAGTTAGAAACTGGAGATTATGTAGATATTAGATTAAGAACCGCAGATGGAAGAGATTTAATCGTAGTATCACATAAACAAGTTACAATACCTACACTAAATGATATAGATACAGGAAATAGTATTTGGATAGACTTAACAGAAGAAGAAACTTTAATGATGAGTTGTGCAATTGTAGAATCATATAAAATGAATGGGGCAAAATTATATACATCAAAATATGTAGAACCAGGAATTCAAGAAGCAGCAACACCTACATATATACCTAATGATGCGACAATTACACTTATAAATAATGATCCAAACATTGTTCAACAAGCTAAAAATGAGTTAATAACAAGATACAATGACAACAAAGATACAATTAGACCAGGATTAAATAGTGCAGTTAATAATGAAGATGCAACAGACAATGTAAATCAAAAAACAGAAGAAGAAATCACAAGCTTACAAGAAGAAAGAGAAGCATACATAGAGTCTTTAGGAGAATAAACATTTAAGGAATACAAAGTTTAAAAAGCAAATGATTAATAAAAAGTAAAAAATATTATTTGGACTTATACAAAGTCCAAATAATGAAAGTAGAATTCAGGAGGAATAAATGAAAAAGATAAGCTTTATTGGTTCATATGACAAAACAGATTTAATTTTATATATAGCGAAAATTTTAGTTGCAATGGACAAGAGAATACTTGTAATAGATTCTACAATAAATCAAAAAGCAAAGTATGTTGTACCAGTCATAAAGCCAACTAAAGCATATATTACTGAGTTTGAAAGAATAGATGTAGCAGTTGGATTTAAGAGCTTTAATGAAATAAAAGAATATTTAGGAATGCCAATTCATGCAGAATTACCTTATGATATGGCCTTAATTGACATAGATAATTATGAAATATTAAATCAATTCAATATTTCAAATGAAGATAAAAACTATTTTGTTACAGGATTTGATTTATATTCTTTAAAAAGAGGGTTAGAGATTTTAAGTGGTATTACACAAATCTTAAATTTAACCAAAGTATTATTTTCAAAAAATATGAGTAAAGAAGAGGATGATTATCTAAATTATTTATCATTAGGATATAAGATAGTTTGGAATGAAGAAAGAATATATTTCCCTTTTGAAGTGGGAGACCAAACTGTTATAGCAGAAAATCAAAGAGTAGCAAAGATAAAATTTAGAAAATTAAGTGAGCAATACAAAGAAGCATTAATTTATATAGTACAAGAAATTCTTGAACAAGATGAATATGCGAAAATGAAGAAAATATTCAAACAATTGGAAAAAGATGTATAAAAAAACTTGCTAAATGAATAGTATGAAATACAAGGAAAGGAATTGAAGCAAAATGGCAATTATAACATTTAGAAGCAATGAGATAAAAGAGACTGGACAAACACTATCATTAGTTGCAACAGCAACTCAAATGGCAATAGAACATAGCTATAAAATACTAATAGTTTCAACAAATTTTAAGGATCAAACCTTAGAAAATTGCTTTTGGGAATTAGATAAACTTAATAAGCCAATTATTACAACTCCAGGACATGCTGCTGTTGGAGTGGATTCTGGAATAGAAGGCTTAATTAAAGTTTTAGCTAGTAACAAAACAAGTAATGAAATTGTAAGAAACTATTCTAAAACAGTATTAAGGGACAGGTTAGATATTCTATTATCTCCTAATACAGAAGATTATGAAGAATATTCTCAAATTGCTGAATTATACCCAGATGTTTTAAAAATTGCAGATAGATACTATGATTTTGTATTTGTTGATTTATCTAGCAGAATGCGTCCAAAAACTGCAGAAAATATTTTAAATATATCTGATGTTGTAATAATAAATTTAACTCAAAGATTAAAAAATATTAATGACTTAATTGAACTAAGAGAAAATGATGAAGATTACAAGAGAAGAAATGTTATGATGCTACTAGGAAGATATGATGGGCATTCAAAATATAATGTTAAGAATGTAACAAGATATATGAAAGAAAAGAAAGCAATTTTGGCAATACCATATAATACATTATTTTTTGAAGCGTGTTCAGAGGGAAAAGTTATAGACTTTTTCTTAAGATTAAAAAATATAGATGAATCAGACAGAAATCACCACTTTATTAGTGAAACCAATAGGGCTGATGATGCAATAATATTCAAATTACAGGAATTGCAAATGAAGATTTAATCCTTAGAAAGGAGAAAAACTATGTTAAATATATTATTAATAGTAATAGTAGTATTAGTAGCTTTTACATTACTATTTAATTTTATAAAAAAGAGAAAAAATGAAGAAAAAGAAGATATATTAGAGGTTGATGATAAAACATATACTTTAGATAAAATGATTGAGTTTGTTAAGAGAAGACTTGACGAAATTACAAAAATTAACCTTTATGATATTGGACTTTCAGAAGAAGAACTAAAAAGAAGAAAAAATAAGAAGTATGAATTAAAAAGAGCATTAAAAGGTTGTACATATGGTGATGTTAATGATAAAAAATATATTAAAGAATTAATATATGATTTATTATATAAAGAATATGGGGTAGATGAAACTAATGTATCAAAAGCAATACCTTTTGATATTCCATCTCTTTTAACAGCACAAGATAAATTTGAAATAATATTATATATGTATAAAAATGAGTTTGGATATGAAGCACTTTCTGAAATTATAAAAAAATATAATTTGGATCAATTAAAATATGTTGAAGGAGAAGCAAAACCTTCATATGTTATAACAGAAGATGAAATAAGCGATATATATGAAAAAGAAAATTTTGTATTAACACTAGAAGACAAAATAAATGTTGTTGTTCAAAGGATATATCAAAAATATAAAGGATATAGTAGTATTGATGAAATAAGAGATATGAATATAGATGGTATCTCTGGTGGTGTATCAGGACTTCCAGAATCATTTTTAAGCCAAGTTGCACAAACAGATGGAGATTATCTAAGTCAAATTGCAGAACATAAAGTTCCACGTGCTTGTGATAGTATTTGGATAATGTTTTCTGGTAAATCAATTAGATTGGCATTTTTATCTTTTGGTTCAGAGGCAGAACTAAAAAGAGTTTGCCAAAATATATATAAATACAATAATCCAGGCCAATTATCAGATACAAATGGATATAAAATAAATGAAATGAAAGATGGTTCTCGTGTTGTTGTTGTAAGACCATCAATGTCAGAAACATGGGCTTTCTTCGTAAGAAAGTTCGACGTAAAGCGTGCAGCACTAGAACAAATTATTCGTTTCCCTGGTAAGGAAGAAGCCATTGAATTATTAAAATATTTGGTAAAAGGTGCTAGAATTATTTCACTTACTGGTGAGCAAGGTTGTCGGAAAAACAACAATGCTTATGGCTATGATTGAAAATATATATGAAACAATGAACCTTCGTATTACAGAGACTGCATTCGAGCTTCACTTAAGAAAAATTTATCCAACAAGAAATATTTTATCAATGCGTGAAACAGAAACAGTTTCTGGACAAGATTGTTTGGACGTTCAGAAAAAAACTGATGGTTCTGTTAATATAATTCGGAGAGGTTGCAACAGACCCCGTAGCATCTTGGATGATTCAATCAGCACAGGTTGCATCTAAGTTTACATTATTTACTCACCATGCTAAAACTTTTCCAGATTTAGTTACAGCACTTCGTAACTCAATGTTAAGAGCAGGTGTATTTAAAAATGAAAGAACAGCAGAAGAACAAGTTGTACAAGTATTAAATTTTGATATACATTTAGTAAAAGACTTTAGAGGTAGAAGATATATTGAAAGAGTAACAGAATGTATTCCAGTAGAGGATAAAAATGAATATACATTTGACCATAGAAAAGAAAAGACAATTGAAGGTAAAATAGACAAATTTATGGATAATGCAACAATTTACTTTACAAAGAGTACAAATAGAGAACTATATAAATATGTAAATATTCTTGAATATCATGATGGCACATACGTACTTACAAATCCTATATCAGAGACAAATATACGTGAAATGAGAAACAACATGGATGATAGTGATGTTAGTGCGTTTGACAAATTCTTAGAAAGAAATTGGGGAATAAAAATCAAAAGTTATGATGATGGAGATATAGAGGAATATAGTTTAAATAATAACGTAGAAGAAAATAAACCAGCAAAAAGAGGAAGAAAACCTAAAGCTGTAAAATAAGTAACAAGGAGGGAGGCTTTTATAAATGTCTAATGATATATTATTATATTTATTAATTGGTGTAATAGCTATCTTTGTTATAATTGTTATAGCTTATCTAATACTTAGAAAAAAAATGCAAGCCTCTGGAATAAGAGAAATACAGCAATTAAGAGCAGGGACAGAGGAAAAGAAATTTACTAGTGAAATATTATATCAAAAATTATATGTTAGATATTTAAAAATACCTTTTATAAAAAGATATTTACTAAAAATTAGAAGAAGACTGGAAATTATAAATATTGATGATGAATACTTAACAAGAAAACAGGCATCAAAAATATTAACAAATGCAATATTAATAATTATACCACTTACATTAATAATTGTTGCTTTAACAAATCAAAATACATTATTAATGTGTTTCTTACTAGTATTTGAAGTGTTTTTAGCAGATACAATTATAAATGGTATGGTTGATAAAATAGACAATAAATTATTAAGACAACAAATTAATTTTTTCTCTGAAATTAGACATGCATACCATGAATTCAATATGGTTGAAGAGGCAATTTATCAAGTAGCACAGGATGATGAAGAACCTGAAATGTCAAGACAAGCGGAAAAAATATATGAAGTATTAATTTCAAATGACCCAGAGGGAGAACTTGAAAAATATTATGATATTGCGCCAAATGCGTATTTAAAAGAATTTGCAGGAGTTTCATATCTTACAAAAGAATTTGGAGATAGAAAAATTGATGGTGCATCATTATACTTAAAGAATCTTAATAATATTACACAAGAAATGCAACTAGAGATATTAAAAAGAGACAAATTAGATTATGTATTCCAAAGTTTGTCATTAATATCAATAGTACCAATATTATTTATGGAACCAATAAAAAATTGGGCTGTATCACAATTTAGTTTTACTTCATCTTTCTATAATGGAAGAGTAGGTATGATAATGCAGATTTTAATATTAGTAATGACTTTTGTCTGCTATATTCTTACTAGAAAACTTAAAGATAATGGTTCTGTAAATATGAATACAAAAAATACAGAAAATCCTTGGCAAGCAAAATTATATAAAAATCCAATTATAAAGAAGTTTGTAAATTTATTTATACCAAAGCAAGGAACAAAAGAATATAGAAAATTACAGCAGGACATGAAAGATGCAGCTTCAAAAGATAAAATGGAATGGATATACATTAACAGACTAGCGCTGTGTATAGCAACTTTTATAGGTTCAATTATAATAATTATGTATCTACATAATATAGTTATACAAAATGTTTATACAGACCCAACTGCTGACTTTGATATTATAGGAAGTATGACTGACAAACAAACAAAAACAGCAATGCAACTAACTGAGTCAGACAATGAGTACATTCTTCACTTTAAAGGACAAACTGATGTAACTCAAGAAGATATAGAAAAAGAAATGGAAAAAGGAAGAGTTAATAAAGACTATGTAGATAGTTCAGATGAAGAAATAAGTGTGGCAGCAGAAAGAGTTTTAGGCAAAATAAAATTGGTAAATAGCGAAAATATGCAATGGTTTGAGGTACTTCTAGCAATGGTATTTGCAGTAATTGCATATAATGCACCAATTTTGATGTTAAAATTTCAAGCAAGAATGAGACAATTGGAAATGGAAGATGAAGTAATGCAATTCCAAACAATTATCTTAATGCTTATGAGGATAGAAAGAGTAAATGTTGAAATTATACTTGAATGGCTTGAAAGATATGCAAATATTTTTAAAGAACCAATAAGCAAATGTGTTAACAATTATGAAAGTGGACCATGGGAGGCACTAGAACAATTAAAAGAAGATGTATCATATCAACAATTTATTCGTATAGTAGAAAGCTTACAAGCTGCTGTTGAGAAAATACCTATAGCAGATGCATTTGATGAACTAGATACAGAAAGAGATTATTACCAAGCAAGAAGAAAAGAGTCAAATGAAAGATTAATTTCTAGAAAAGGTATGATAGGTAAAGCAATTGGTTTTGCACCAATGATTGTAATATTTGTATGTTACTTGATTATACCACTTGTATTTATAGGAATGACAAGTATGAGTTCATCAATGAATGGACTTTCTGCAGATTATTCATAGAAGTTTATAGGAGTTCATATAACCTAAATATATGTAAAGGGATTAACTATGGAAAATGCATCAAAAGCTTTAATTATGGCTGGTTCAGTTCTAATATCTATAATGGTAATATCCTTACTAGTACTTGGATATAATCAAATGTCACATCTAGAGCAAACACGTGAAGATGCTGATGCAGTAGATAAATTGGCTGACTATATGAGAAGATTTGAACAATTTGATAGAACTGTTTATGGTAGTGAATTATTATCACTTGGAAATCTTCAGCAGGATTATAATCTTTCTGATGCAAGAATTGATGTAGGGTATGCTCCAATAGAAATAACTGTAGAAATAACAAAAGAAATATCTGACTCTGAATATTTTAAACCAAAAACATATAAAATAGAAGAACTTGCAGAGGAACAAGAAGAAATAGAAACTGAAATAGAAGAATATGAAAAGCCAAATGATAATTATAACAACAAGAGTGCTAAATATTATTCTCAAAAAACAAATAGAGAGATTGCAATTGATTTTGGATATACAGAAATACCAAGCAATATATTAGAATATGACATTGAAGATTATATAGAAGAAAATAAAGCTAAAGGAAGATATTCTGCTTTTAAAGCTTGTATGGAAGATATACAAAAATATGTAAATTTAAAGAGTATATATAATGAATTTAGAACAGGAAAGCAATTTAAGTGTCAAGAAATGAAATATGATGAGTATACAGGAAGACTTAAAGAAATGGTATTTGTGGAAATATAGAAAATATATCTTTACTAGAAAGGAGAAAAACTATGGAAAATGCATCAAAAGCACTTATAATGGGAGCAGAAATCCTTTTAGGTGTAATGATAATTTCAATTGGAGTATACCTTTTTAGTGTATTAAGCAAATATAGTGCAGAAACTACAGCAGAAATAGAAGGCACACAATTGCAACAATTCAATGCACAATTCACAAGATTTTATGGTACAGTTTCAGTAAATAAAGATGGAAAAATAGTGAGTGAAACAATAAAATGTACTTTACAAGACATAGTTGGAGTTGCAAATCTTGCAAAAATGAACAATATACGTAATGAATTAGAAGAAGAAGATACATATTCAGATAATACAGAATATATACAAGTTGATTTTCAAAATGTAAAAAATTTAGAAAAGAAATCACAGGATGAATTAATAGAAATATTAAAAGATGATGGAAATTATGGAATAACAGTAGAAAAAGATGAAGTTAATGATAATGTTGCTAAAACAAAATACTATAAAGTTACAAAATTAGAATATGGACAAAACACAGGAAAAGTTAATTATATAAAATTTGTATATGATCCAACATTACAATAAAACATTTACAGAAAATTACATAATATGAAATTTGTAGAAATTTGATAAAAAATATTGATAAAAATCAAATAAAATATTATAATGAAAGAGTAAGACATGAAAAATAAATTTTTTGTTATATTAATAGTATTTTTAATAATTATAGCAGTTTCGGCATATATGGTGTATAACTATAGAAAAGCAGTAATAGATTCACAAAAGATAAACGAAAGTTATAAATCATATTATCAAAAACAAATGTTAGGAACTGAACTCATAAGTATATTAAATAGAACAGTAGATATAAATGAAAAAAATCAAATTGCAAAAAATGAAGAAGGTCTTTATATTGAAAACAGTAATAATTCTATAAAAATTTATGTTAGTTTTAAGTATAAAGACGATTATGAAACTATTGCAATGGAAAAAATCTTAAATAGTGGAATTGATAACTTTAGAGAGGTATATAGTGCAGCAAGCTTTAAATGTACAGATATAAAGTATCATCAAAATAAAAATGTAAAAGAATTAACTTTTACAGAAATTAATGAATAGATATTAATATTTTAAACATATAGAGAAAAGTATTAAAATTAAGGAGGAATTTTTTATGGAGAATGCTTCAAAAGCGTTAATTATAGCAGGAGCTATATTACTTGCTATAGCAATTATAGGTGTAGGAATGTATGTATTTCAACAAGTAAGTGGTACAATACAAGATAATGCTAATATGTCTGCAGAGGAAATAGAGACATATAATCAACCATATTATGCATATGAAGGAACAAATGTTAAAGGTTCAAATGTTAAAACTTTATGTAGTAAAATTAATTCACATAATTTAAGTGCACAAGATCCATCTGAGTTAATTATACTTGCTGAAGCTGATTATACAGACAATGCAGAAGTTGCAGCACCAACAGAAGAAGATGCAGAAGGAACAACACCATCAGATATAAATGCAATAAAAAATAAAATTTTATCTGGAAAAACATATACAGTAACTATTGCTACAGACCCAAATACAGGATTAGTATCTTCAGTTGGAATTATGCAAAATAAATAAAGGAAGTTAATTATGGAAAATGCAGTTGATGCTCTAAAACTAGCTTTTGCTGTATTAGTATTTGTTATTGCTTTTACAGTAATATTGACTATGTTTACTCAAGCAAGAGAGACAGCGGATATAGTTTTACAAAGTTCTGATATTACAGAATATATGGATTATACTGAACCAGATGAAATATTGGGTGGTATAACAAAAACTGGTGAAGAAAGAATTGTTGGACTAGAAACTATAATACCAACTTTGTATAAATATTATAAAGAAAATTATACAGTTTTGTTTTTAGAAGATAATGGTAGTAAGCCTCGTGAATTGTATAAAACAGAGACTAAACCAGAATTATGGAGTGGGCATAGTACAGCAGATGAAAATGATGACTATGTTAATAGATACTATACAGGAAATGATGATTTAAGGATATGTGCTTTTGATGTTGATGATGAGACAAGAAGGAATGAACCATGGGTTGGAAGTAATGAAAAATTTAAAGAAAACCTAGATGATTTTTTACAAGGAAACAATCCAACATATGGTGTATCATGGGCTGATGAAGGGCAAGTTACATATGATTATGGAGAAGGCTTTATAAAAGAATATGATGATAAGCAATTTAGAGAGAGTCTAGGAGAATATACATACAATGATTTAAGCACAAGTGATTTAGAAGATGCGGGGGATAACAGAGTAACTAATGTAAAAGGCAAAAAGAAAAGAGTAATAGTATATACTTTATTAAATTGATTTAATTAGAAGAAGGGAATGGAGTAAATGGGAGATTCTTTGATAACAGTTGTAGCAATATTTTTAGCAGCAATATTAATGTTTGTTTTTCCACTAATGACAATGGCAGATAGAACTGATGATATATCAAATTTAGCAGTACAAACTGCAACATCAGAGTTTGTCGATGAGGTTAGAACAACTGGAAAAATTACACTTGACGATTATGATGCATATCTAAGTGAGTTGACTGCAACAGGAAATACATTTGATGTAGATGTTCTAATACAACAATTGGATGAAAATCCTGGTGTAAAAACTACACAGGCAGAAGCTACAAAAATAGGTGAGAACTTGTATTATAATATTTATACAACACAAGTAGAAGAGTTATTGTATGATAAAGGAAGAATAACTCTAAAAGAAGGAGACCTTGTTACTGTTACAGCTAAAAATACAAATCAAACAATTTCACAAATGCTTAGAAACTTCTTCTATACAATATCAGGAAATAGTGAATATAATATAGCTGGACAAGCAACAGGAGTAGTAGCTGTAAATGGTAGTACAAGTCAAAAATAATTAATTGTTGGGCAGATACAATAATCTGTCTCTACAATACAGATACATGTAGGGGTGGAGTAAAGTTTTCCACTCCTTGTTTTATAGATTTACTTAAAAATCTAAATAAATAGAGATAAGGAATTTAGTGATGAAATTACAACATTTAGCTGTTATATTTGTTATAATAATTATGCCAATTTCGATTGTTATGTCAGCATATATAGGTAATCAAATAAATGCGATAAATTTGCAAAATTCATATGATGCAAATCTTATTAATGCTACATATGATGCTGTTAAAGCATTTCAATTAAATACAACAAATAATAAATATGCAAGTATAAGTAACTCAAAAATAAGGGATATTGAGGCATCTGTTAATGTGTTTTATAACTCATTAAATACTTCTATGAGTGGATATTCATTAGCTGCTAAAGATTTAGAAGATTATGTACCTGCAATGCTATTTACTTTATATGATGGATACTATATATATACTTCATATGATAATGTATATTCTACAACAGAAGCTGATAAAAAAGTGGATGAAAAAGTAGAAATTAATCTTGACGGGAAAAATTATCAAAATGGATTAAAACCATATGTATATTATTCAGCAAAATATAAATTAAGAAATGGAAATATAATAATAGTAAATTATACACTAGATAATGAAATTACTGTATATGGTGATTTTGGAGATGGATATACTACAAGGTCAGGATATTTGATTAATCCAGATTATGTGAAAAACATAAATGATAATAATAAAACTCTAAAATATGGAGAGGATGGAAATGAAGTTACAATAGAACCAGAAAAATTAACAGAACATTTAGTAACAATTGAAAAAAGAGAAAGTGGTGGGACAGGAACAGATTCAGGAGACTATAACTATATTTTTTATCAAAATAAAAAAATATATCAAGAAACAAATCAAGATATAATTAACGAAATTGGAAGTGAGTATTTTTGGTATGATAATTATATAAAAACACCAGTAAATGATCCAAATATAATTGCAGATTTAAATGAGAATAAACAAAAATATGGTAATGGTAATACAATAATGAGCACAAGCGCGTTTGAATATTACGCTAAAGCATATGATTTTAGTATATGGGTTAGAGATAAGCTGGGAGATATAGAACAAGGAGATATGATAAAAAATGAAGATGGAATCTCAACAATAGGAACAGCCACAGATTATTTAGCAGAAAATACTGGAACAAAAAAAATATTCAATGTTGGTAAAGATAACGATCCAATGCTTTCTAGTTCAACATTTAATAATCATAGATTGGCAGTAATAAGAAAAACAATAGAAACTAGTTTAAATACAGTAATATCTAACTATCGTTCTACTGAATTATATGATTATGCAATGCCTGTAATGACTGATGATGATTGGTACAGAATAACAAATAATGTTTCAATGGTTACATTTATGCAAGGAATGTCAATTGGATATAGATATTATAATAATTATGCAATAATAACAAACAATGTAAATAAAGAAGTTATAAAGCCAGAAAATGTATACATAATTACACAGGAAAAAGGTTCAACAAATAGAGAATACCATCAACCAGGTTGTAAAGAATTATTAGAAGGACTAAAAAATGATACATTAGAGATTGTAGGTGCTTATCCAACAGCAAGTTTCCAAAGACAATCAGTTAAGTTAACTGAAAACAGTGATGATGATGTTCATTTTTATTTACAATCAAGAGGAAAACAAACAGGAGGAGGAAATACACAGGATTTAATTACTATAACTGGTTGCTATAACTGTATTGTAAGCTCAACAACTAATTATGATACTGACGAAATTATAGCAGGTAGATCTTTAATAAACTTTCAAGATAGTGTAGAAAATGGAGGAACAGGAAAAATTGCATTTTCAAATAATAGTGATGAATATTTAGAAGTAAGAAAAGCATATTTACAAGCACTTGCAAGGGAAAGATATGATTTATATAAATCAAATTTTGACTTAGAAGAAATTTAAAAAATATTATTTCATGAAAATATTTAAAAAATATTTTATTTACAAAAAATTCAGAAAAAACTTAAAATATACATATATATGATTAAGGAAATAAATACAAACATAAAACCTGTTTAAAATTTTGTTAATTGGTAATCCTAATAATAGAAAGAAGGATTGCCAATGAATATTTTAAAAAAAGTTTTGCTAATAATAATTTTAATCATTATATATGTATATGTTTGTAATATTAGTATGCTTCCTAATAGCATTATACTAATGCAGGGAGATAAATTAAATTTAACTACTGCACTTGGACTTATAGTTCAAGATGAAGAAGCAATGGAAGCATCTAGTAATTTGAATAATAGTATTGTAGATAAAACAGGAAAAATAGATTTAGATATAAAGTTATTTGATTTATTTTCACTAAAAAATGTTACTGTAAATGTTATACCAAAGACTACTGTTATACCAATTGGAAAAGCAATAGGCATGAAAATGTATACTGATGGTGTACTTGTAGTAGGTATGTCAGAAATAGAAGGAAAAAAGCCATATGAAAATTCAGGAATTGAAACAGGAGATAAAATAATAAAAATTGACAATAATGTTATAGATAATACAGATGAGTTAATAGCATGTGTAAATAGTTCTAATGGAAAAAGTTTGGAAATACAGTATATTAGTAATAACGAGGAAAAGACAACAAAAATAGAACCAGTAAAAACTTCTACAAATGAATATAAACTTGGACTATGGGTAAGAGATGCTGCTGCTGGAGTTGGAACACTTACATTTTATGAGCCATCAACAGGTGAATTTGGAGCATTAGGACATGGAATAAATGATGTAGATACACTAGAATTAATAGACATTGCTAGTGGTGAATTAGTAACTACAAATATAGTTGATATTGTAAAAGGAGAAGATGGTTCACCAGGAGAAATTAGAGGAACAATTGAAAATGGGACAACTTTAGGAAAAATATATAAAAATACCAGTTTTGGAATTTATGGTGGAATAGATAGTATAGCTAAACTTAATTTAGTAAATAGTCAAGAATTAGAAGTAGCAAATAGAGATGAAATAAAGACTGGAAAAGCAGAAATATTATGTGAACTAGAAAATGGTAAAACAGAAAGTTATGAAATAGAAATACAAAGAATTTTTATAGATAATAATGAAAATAACAAAAGTATGCTTATAAAAGTAACAGATGAAGAATTAATACAAAAAACAGGAGGAATAATACAAGGAATGAGTGGTGCACCGATTATACAAAACGGAAAATTTATTGGTGCAGTAACACATGTACTTGTAAATGATGCAAAATCAGGATATGCAGTTTTTGGGGATTTGATGATAAAGCAGATGAGAGAAGTTGATAATAAATAAAGGAAAAGGTAATATATTTATGAAAAAGAATAAAGGAAGTTCAATTATATCAATTATATTAATCATATTAATTTTAATATTAATAGTTTTTTTAGGGTATGAAATCCTTTATGTAGATATATTTGATTTAATGAAGGAAAATAATGAAACTATATTTACCTCAATAGATACACAAAATAAAGTAGTAAATACAGATAATAGTAATAGTGTAAATCAAAATAATCTAAACATAGAAAAAATAGAACCAATAATTGATAATAGTGAAAATAATTCAAATAATAGTGTAAATGAAAATTTAAACAATTACATAAGTACGACTTATAAATACTTTTATAACCAGCTAGACCAATATGGAAAAACTATATATAATGCATTTGAGCAGAATAAGGAAAATATGAAATCAGGTGTATATAAAATTGATTTTGGAACAGAATTTAGTTCTTTATTAAATACTTCAAATGGTGAAGAAACACTTAATAGGGCATTTCAATCAGCTTGGAATGCATATACATATGACAATATGGATGTATTTTATATAGATGTAGAAAGATTAACTTTGATGACACAAACTACTACAATAGCGGGAATATCAACTCATGAAGTATATATATCTAATGGAAATAATGATAATTATTTAATCCAAAATATGCAGTCAAAAGAAAATATAAATCAAAAATTAAATTTGTTAGAAGCAATGAGAAAAGAAATTTATACACAGCTTCAGGGTTATAGTAAATACGAACAAATTAAAGAAGTACATAACTGGTTAATAGATAATATAGTATATGACACAGATATGACTGCACAAAATCAATATTCTATTGTAGGAGCATTAGTAGAAGGACAAGCAGTTTGTGAAGGATATGCTAGAAGTTTTAAATATATATTAGATGGACTTGGAATACCATGTGTTCTAGTAAGTGGAACTGGAACTAATTCAAATGGAGAGACAGAATCACATGCATGGAATTATGTACAACTAGATGGAAAGTGGTATGGAGTAGATGTAACATGGGATGATCCAGTGATAATAGGAAGCGGAAGTCTAGATGATGAAAATAGATATAAATACTTTTTAAAAGGTAAAAGCACATTCCAATCTTCTCACATTGAAGATGGAAACATCACTTCAAACAGCATAAAATTTACTTTTCCAACTTTAGAAACATAATCACACTATATATTTATTATTTTTATTCCAGTCCCCCAACATCGTACAAACTGTAAACGCAAAAGCTAAAGCTTTGCTTACAGTTTGTAAACTTGTTGGTCCCCACCTTAAGACATTCCATAAAAATAAAAATATATAGTGTTATATATAATTAGTAATCTAATAATCAATAATTTTTTATAAATCAAAGAAAGGGCTGAAGCATAAATGGTAGATTTAAAACAAAGTGTTCAATATGTAAAAGGTGTTGGTCCAAACAATTTACCACTTTTACAGAAATTAGGGATAGAAACATTAGGAGATTTAATTACCTTTTTTCCTCGTAATTATGAAGATAGAAGCAAACCTAAGAAGATAGATGAGTTAGTTGATGGAGAAGAAGCCCTGATAGATGTTATATGTGCAAGTAATATGAATGAAACAAGATTTGTACGAAACAAAGTAATATTAAAAATGTTAGTTAGAGATGACACAGGAGACTGTGTCTTAACTTGGTTTAATCAAACATATTTGAAAAACAAATTTAAAGTAGGAGAAAGATATCAATTTTATGGAAAAGTGAATATAAAATACGGAAGGATTGAAATGTCAAAACCTGTATATGATAAAGAAGGAATAAACAAAAATACAGGTAAAATTATTCCAATATATCCTCTTACATATAATTTGTCTCAAAATAAGTTAAGAGGAATAATTGAAAATGGTTTAAAATTAGTATTAGGCAAATTAGATGAAACTATTCCAGAATACATATTAAAACAATATAATTTAGAAGATATAAACAAAGCAACAATGCAAATTCATTTTCCAAATAACTTTGAAGATTATAGTAAAGCAAGAAGAAGATTTGTATTTGAAGAGCTACTTACTGTTCAGTTAGCATTATCTAGCTTAAAATCACGATATGATAAAGATATGGATGGAATTGAGTTTAACAAGGAAGCAAAAATGTCGGATGTCATTAATGAACTACCATTTAAGCTTACTAAAGCACAATTAAAAGTTTTAGAAGAGATAGATAATGACATGGAAAATAGTAAACCAATGAATAGGTTATTGCAAGGAGATGTTGGCTCAGGAAAAACAATAGTCTCTATTATTGCTGCATATAAAGCTGCTAAATCTGGTTATCAATCAGCTATAATGGCACCAACTGCGATACTAGCAGAACAACATATGGAAGAGTTTAATAAAGTATTAAGCAAATTTGGAGTCAAATGTGAAATACTATTGGGAGGAATGAGAGTAAAACAAAGAAGGGAAATACTAGAGAAATTAAAAAATGGAGAAATAGATGTATTAATTGGTACACATGCACTAATTGTAGAAGATGTAGAATTCAAGAATTTAGGATTAGTTGTTACAGATGAACAACACAGATTTGGAGTAAGACAGAGAGCAAATATTGTAGCAAAAGGAACAAATCCTGATGTATTGGTTATGACAGCAACGCCAATACCTAGAACTCTAGCACTTATACTATATGGAGATTTGGACATATCAATAATAGATGAATTGCCACCAAACAGAAAGAAAATAGAGACATATCCTGTAATGAAAAATATGGAAAAAAGAATTGAAGAATTTATTAGGTCTAATGTAGCAAAAGGTAGACAAGCATATGTTGTATGTCCACTTGTAGAAGAAAGCGAAGACTTTGATAATTTTAAATCAGTTACAGAACTTGCAGAAAAGTATAAGAATGATATTTTTCCAGAGTATAGGGTTGAGTATTTACATGGGAAAATGAAACAAAAGGAAAAAGATCAAATAATGCAAGAATTTAAAGATGGAGAAATTCAAATATTGGTTTCTACTACAGTTATAGAGGTAGGAGTTAATGTGCCTAATGCCAATATAATGGTTGTACAAAATGCAGAACATTTTGGATTAGCACAACTTCATCAATTAAGAGGAAGAGTTGGAAGAGGAGAGTATCAATCATATTGTATATTAATTTATGAAGGAAATTCTAAAACAACAAGAGAAAGAATGAAAATAATGAAGGAATCTGATAATGGATTTGTTGTAGCAGAAAAAGATTTAGAATTGCGTGGTTCAGGTGAATTTTTTGGAACAAGACAACATGGACTTCCAGAGTTTAAGATAGCCAATTTATTTGAAGATGTATCAATCTTAAAGGAAGTTCAAGAATTAGCAGGAAAGATAGAAAAAGCAGACCCAAGATTGCAAAAAAAAGAAAATTCAAGATTATATAAAATGGTCGAAGAAAAATTTGATGAGAGAATCAACATATAATAGGGAGTTTTACCTCGAAATTAGTTGACAAATGTCGAAAAAGAGTATAAAGTTATATTAATTAAATCAATTAAACAAATCCTATGTTTTTAAATAAGAAAGGGGTAAAATGACAATGAGTAATCATTTTGATTCAGAGACCATTAATATTGAGCTTAATAAAAATGGAAAATATAGTGTTCTCTTGGGTACTGAAGCAGAGCTTTTTGTTGATTATGGATATATAAAAAAGCTATGTGATGAGGAAGCTGATAATCGGGAAATAGTTCTCCAATTGATTTACATGGCTTTGTTCATTGGTTGCAATATGGGGCAAGAACCAGTTGACCTTATGAAAGAACAATTTGAACGGAAAGAAGATTTAGATGTCACGGAATTGGATGAATACAGAAGGCAGAAGGAAGAATTGTTGACAAAGGGAGCAACAAATATTAATGTGAACAATGGAATTATAAAAATCTATCGATGGAAAGGAAGAAGCTGCATCCTTGCTGTCATAAACTTGACAGATGATTGGTTTGAATTATCAATACCATTAGAAGATAAGCCAGTTTTGTGTAGTTCTCCTGCTTCTACGTCTGTTCTAGTGGAGCCATATGGATACATTTCTCTGCAAATCGAATGAGAACTCACTATTTGAGGCGGAAGACTTTTTTAGTTTTCTGCCTTAATTTTAGAATTTACATAATATTTTGAAATTTTGAAAATTTTAAGATTAAACATTGACAACTGAAAAAAAATGTAGTATCATTATATAGTCAATATAAGAAGAAGCAATCCACTTCTCACCTTAACTATTAAAGGAAAAGGTTATACATTTAAAACTATATATTATTAACAATATATGTGAATAACTGAAACTATAAATCAGTTATAAATGTAGTCATGTGGGTTGATTTGTTCTTACAAATCAATTTTTTTGTGTGTATGCACATATTTTTGGGAGGTGTTTTTTATAAAACAAGAGTTACCTATTAACGAGCAAATTAGAGCAAAAGAAGTTCAAGTAATTGATGATAAAGGCGAAAAAAAAGGATTAATGAAACTTAATGAAGCTTTAGATTTTGCATATGAGAAGAAATTGGATTTAGTATTAGTTGCACCAAATGCACAACCACCAGTTTGTAAAATAATGAATTATGGTAAATACAAATTCGAACAATCAAAAAAAGAAAAAGAAGCTAAGAAAAAACAAAAAACATTTGAACTAAAAGAAATAAGAATTACGCCAAACATAGAACAACATGATTTTGAATTTAAAGCAAAAAATGCTAGAAAGTTCATTGAAGACGGAAATAAAGTAAAAATAACAGTTAGATTTAGAGGAAGAGAATTAAACTATGTTAAACTTGGAGAAGCAAACTTAAACAAGTTTATAGAAGCTTTATCAGACATAGCATCTCCTGAAAAAAAGGCTGTATTAGAGGGTAAAAACATGTTTATTATATTAGCTAAAAAAGCTGAAAAATAAAATACTTATCAATTAGTTAGATAAATATATCTAAAAGATATGTTTTGAAATAGAAATAAAATTACAAGGAGGAATTATTATGCCAAAATTAAAAACAAACAAAGCAGCAAAGAAAAGATATTCATATACTGCTACAGGAAAAGTTAAAAGAACAAAATCAAATAGAAGACATCTTTTAGCAAATAAAACACCTAGAGCTAAATCTAGAGGAAAAGTACAAGATGCATATGCAGATAAAACATGTGAAGCAGGTATTAAGAAATTATTACCATACGGAAACTAGAATTCAAATGAAAAGCTTCGTCTTGCGATGTCAAGCGTCGCTAAAAATTTTTTCAATATACAAATGTATTATTTTAAAATTTTTAGCTAGCTTTCCTTGCAATACTTGCTTTTGATTTGAATTCAAAGAATTAAAAAAATAAATAATTTAAGGGAAGGTGAAATACAATGGCAAGAGTAAAAACAGCAATAATTACACGTAAAAAACATAAAAAAATATTAAAAAGAGCAAA
>CALXQG010000015.1 GCA_944390515.1 uncultured Clostridia bacterium | reverse complement strand
AGATTTTCCAAATCAAATTCAAAACTTGCATTTTTAAAACCTTTTGTTACTAAACAGAAATTTTTTAATTCTTGGTAATGAGTAGTAGAGATTACTGTTGCACCAAATTCAAAAAAGTATTTAAGTATACTAATTGCTAGATTTGCTCCTTCTATTGGATCTGTTCCAGAGCCAAGTTCATCTAATAAAATAAGACTATTAGAAGTAACATTATTTGTAATTTCTACGATATTTGATATATGTGAAGAAAATGTACTTAAATTTTCTTGAATACTTTGTTCATCTCCAATGTCAGCAAAAATATTATCAAAAACATATATCGAACTGCCTTCTTTCGAAGGAATATAAATTCCTGAATATGCCATCAAAAGTAATAATCCAGCAGTTTTTAGTGCCACAGTTTTGCCACCAGTATTAGGACCAGTTATTACCAAAGAAGTATAGTCGTCACCAATGGAAATATCAATTGGTACAACCTTGTTTTTATTTATTAGTGGATGTCTTGCAGATATTAGATTTATAATCTTTTTATTAGATATATCTGGTAAAATACCGTCAATACTAATAGAATAATTTGCTTTTGCAAATATTAAATCTAATTTACCAATTATGCTAATATTGTCTTTTAGGGAGGCGGTGTAATCAAATAGTAAAGAAGAAAGTTCGGCTAAAATTCTTTCAATTTCCAAATCTTCTTCAATTTTTAAATTAGTAATTTCATTATTTAATTCAAAAACAGAAACAGGCTCAATAAATACAGTTGAACCACTACTAGACATATCATGTATAAATCCTTTTATTTGGCCTCTATATTCTTCTTTTATAGGTATTACATATCTATTTTCCCTAATAGTTATTATTGGTTCCATTATATATTTGGAATATGTACTAGAATGTATAAAAGAGTTTAGTTTATCCCTAATATCCTGTTCAAGCTTTTTGCTTTGACGCCTTAATCCTTTTAGTTTAGGAGAAGCGTCATCAGATATTGTGTTGTCATCAAAAATAATGGAAAAAATCTTTTCCTCAATTCTTTTATTTACGTAGATACTATCAAAAAGGTCATACAACTTTACAAAATTAGATAAATCATCATCAGTAAAAAAGTATTCCTTCACTTCTCTTGAAATCTTTAGAAATTTAGCAATATCAAGTAAAGAATGAGCAGATAAGGCAAGATTACTTTCTAAATTCTTTAAACTTATACAAATATCTGGAATATCAGAAATAGGAATATTTGATTTTCTATATATTAAGCTAATTGCTTCTTTTGTTTCATTTAATAAACCAATAACACTTTCTTTATTAAAAACTGGTAATAATGAGGAAACCTCACTTTTGCCAATATGTGTTTTGCAAAAAGTTGATAGTATTTCAAGTATTTTATTATATTCTAAAGTTTGTAAATATTTAGTATTCATTTTCCATTCCTCTTATTAATTTTATAGTGTATAATATATCATATTTACATAAAAATATCAATATGCTGTTAGGACAAAATAGGCACGTCCTCAATTGTCCTAAAAAAGAAATAAAAATACTATTGCAATCATACAAATTTGTGGTATAATATTTGTGTTGAATAATAAAACCATTGAATAAGCAAAGTAAGTTTAATAGGAAATATTTAAAGAGAGGTAAATTTTAGCTGAGAGTTTGCTAATATTTGTTAAACTGAAATTTCACTTATGAGGTGCTTTTTTGAAATTTACTATACTTATTTCTTATTTTAGAAAATATAGATAATAAGTATATAATAAAGTAGAAAAAGACGGGAAAGCCCGTTATAGCAAATAGAGGTTAATTATTAAAATTAATAAATTTAGGTGGTACCACGGTTGAAATAAGCTAATCGTCCTATAGTTTTTATAGGATAATTAGCTTTTTATTTTATATTTTAAAAAGTATAGGGATATGGATTAAATCAACATAAAAATTGGCGCTAAAAGGCCTGTCCCTATCGCGCCAAGAAGGAGGAAAAATGGAAGAGCAAATTAGTAAAATTAAAGAGGTAGCTATTGAAGAAATTAAAAAGGCTGCTAATGCAAAAGAGTTAGATGATGCACGAGTAAAATACTTAGGAAAGAAAGGTGAACTAACAGCCATTTTAAGAGGAATGGGAAGTTTATCTCCAGAAGAACGCCCTATTATAGGAAGTAAGGTAAATGAAGTTAGAGATGAATTAGAAAACATGATAAAGAAAATGGAAGAAGAGTTTGCTAAATTAGAACTTGAAAAAAAGCTAAAAGAGGAAAAGATTGATATTACTTTACCTAGTACAAAGGTAAAAAGAGGTAGCAAGCATCCTTTGAATAGGATTATTGAAGAGGTGGAAGATTTATTTGTTTCTATGGGGTATGATGTAGTTACAGGACCAGAACTTGAGACAGATGAATATTGTTTTGAAAGATTAAATTTACCTAAAGGTCATCCAGCAAGGGACATGCAAGATAGTTTCTATATTACTTCTGAATATTTACTTAGAACTCAAACTTCTGCTGTTCAAGCGAGAACTATGATGGCAAATGAAGAAAAAACACCTATTAGAGTTATTTGCCCAGGTAAAACATACAGAAGAGATGATGATGCTACACATTCTCATCAATTTAGTCAAGTAGAAGGTTTGGTAATTGATAAAAATATTTCTTTGGCAGATTTAAAAGGTACATTAGAAGTTTTTGTTAGAAAAATGTTAGGAGATAATCTAGAACTTCGTTTTAGACCAAGTTATTTCCCATTTACTGAACCATCATATGAAGTAGATGTTAGTTGTTTCAAATGTGGAGGAAAGGGATGTAATTTATGTAAGCAAACTGGATGGATAGAAGTTTTAGGTTCAGGTATGGTTCATCCAAATGTGCTTAAAATGGGAGGATATGACCCAGAAGTATATAGCGGATTTGCATTTGGTACAGGGTTAGACAGATTAGCAATGTTTAAATATGGAATCACTGATATACGTTTGTTATACCAAAATGATATTAGATTTTTGAGACAATTTGATAGATTAGATAGATAGGAGGAAGGTAGAATTATGAAACTAAGTACAAACTTTGTTAAAGATTATGTGGATATAGATGTTGATGTTAAAACTCTTGCAGAAGATATGACAAGAGTAGGAAATGAATATGATGAAGCAGGAAAATTGATAGATGCTACAAAATTAGTAGTTGGAGAAGTAAAAGAGTGTGAGATGCATCCAGATTCAGATCATTTACATGTATGTAAGGTAGACATTGGAAGTGAAGTTTTAGACATAGTATGTGGTGCTCCAAATGTTAGAAAAGGATTAAAAGTTATTGTTGCTTTAGATGGCGCAGTGTTACCAGGAATAACAATAAAAAGTGGTGGAGTTATAGAGCATGACGATAAACCACGAGTAATTAAAAGAGGAGAAATAAGAGGGCAAGAATCTAATGGAATGCTTTGTTCATTGTTAGAATTAGGCATAGAGCATAAATATGTTGATGAAGCGGATAAAACAGGTATACATGAACTTCCAACAGATGCTCCAGTAGGAGAAGATGCTATAAAATATCTACAAATGGATGATGAGGTTGTTGATTTTGATTTAACAGCAAATAGAGGAGATTTATTAAGTATATTAGGAATGGCATATGAATTGGGAGCTATTTATGATAAAAAAGTTAAAGAAATAGATTTAGCACATGGAGAAAATAACGAAGATATAAATAATAGTTTTAAAGTAGAAGTAAATACAGATAATTGCTCGATATTCTTAGCTAGAAAAGTTAAAAATATACAAATTCACGAAAGTCCAATATTTATAAAAAATAGACTTATTGCATCTGGAATAAGACCAATAAATAATGTTGTAGATATTAGCAATTATGTAATGCTTGAAACAGGTCAACCTCTTCATTTTTATGATGCAGATACATTAAAAGACAAAATAGAGGTTAGAATGGCAGGTGAAGGAGAAAAACTATATACACTAGATGGAAAGGAAAGAGTTTTATCAAGTGAAGATATAGTTATTTCTGACGGGGAAAAGGCAATTGGTTTAGCAGGTGTAATGGGAGGTTTAGACACAGAAATTACAGATAATACAAAAAATGTACTAATTGAGGCAGCTATATTTGATGGAGTTAAAGTGAGAAAAACTTCAAAGGAAATATTGAGAAGCGAAGCAAGTTCAAGATTTGAAAAAGGTCTAGATCCAAACAGAACATATATGGCAATAGAGAGAGCATGTAAATTACTTGAGGAATATGCAGATGGAGAAGTAGTTGGTGGAACTGCGAAATATGATAATAGTAATTTGAAAAACAGAGAAATAGAAATTTCTTTTGAAAAAATAAATAATGTATTAGGAATGAACATATCTAAAAAAGACATTTTAGATGTATTTAGAAGACTAGGATTTGAAGTTATAATAGGTGGAAAAAAATCTAATTTTACAGAAAGTGAAAAAGATTTAGAAAATTGCTTGGAAATAACTGTATCAGTTCCTAGAAGAAGAGGAGATATTTCTATTAAAGAAGATTTAATAGAAGAAGTTGGACGTATATATGGTGTTGATAATATAGTTGGTAAATTACCTGAAATGCCAATGAAATCAGGAAGTTATGATAAAGTCACAAGAGGAATAAGAAATAAAATGGTAGATTTAGGTTTAAATGAAACTCTATCATATATACTTGTAAATGACAAAGAGGCAAAACAATTTACAAAAGATGATACAGAACTTGTAAGTTTGTTAGATCCAATGAGCGAAGATAGAAATACTTTAAGACATAGCATAATTCCTTCATTAATGAAAATTTATGAAAATAATAAATCAAGAAACAATAAAGATATATCTATATTCGAAATTGGTAAAGCTTTTTATAAAAGAAACGAAGAATATGGAGAAAATAACAAAATCGCAGCACTTATGACAGGTGACTTTTATCTAGGAGTAGATAATAAAAAAGAAGTAGATTTTTATGTTATAAAAGGAATTGTAGAAGAGTTACTAGATTACTTAGGCTATGAAAGAAGATATAGTTTTGTAATAAAAGAAAATCAAATGCCAGATGAATTGCATCCAGGTCAATCTGCTTTAATATCAGTAAATAATGATATTGTAGGATTAATAGGAAGAGTACATCCATCTTTAGAGAAAGAAGCAGTTTATGTATTTGAAATTGATTTAGATAAATTGCTAAACAAAAAAGTAGGAAGAATGAAATATAAAGAATTTTCAAAATTCCCAAGTGTAAAAAAAGATTTAGCAGTAGTTGTTGATAGAGATATTACATCAGAAGAAATTGCTGTACTTATCAAAAAAGCAGCAGGATCTAATTTAGATAAAATAGATATTTTTGATGTATATACTGGAAAAGGAATAGAGGAAAATAAAAAGAGTATTGCATATTCATTAACATTTGAAAGAATGGACAGAACTCTAACAGATGAAGAAATAAATAATAGTTTAACTAAAATAATAGAGATGCTTGAAAAGAAAATAGGAGCAGAATTAAGGAAATAAATTTTTCAAAAATACTTTAAAAATACAGAAAAACATGTTAAAATAGAGCTATAAAAATTTTATATAGGGGGTATGAATGATTAACTAATCTTTATTACAAACCTTGAGTGTCTAAACTAATAGAAAGGATGAGAACAGATGAGTGAAAATTACATTCGGTCAGAAATAGAGGACATGAAGGAATTTATTGATCAAATTCTAAAAGATATACCGAGCACTTACACTATAGAGTATAGTGATTTCGATGAACTTATTGAGCTTGGAAGAGAATGTGATGCAAATCTATGCGCAACTAAAAATTTATACGAACCAGAAAAGCACTGGAAATATCTTCTAGCAAATAGAATCAAGGAACTTGTTTCCCTTTATATAGGAGGCGACATAGAGGCTGATGAATTAAGTAGCATTTTAGGCAGGTATTCTGATGCATTGGATGCAATCTATGAAAGTGCAACTGATGATGCAACAAAAGTTAAAATTGATCTTTACCTATTGAAATACCTAATAGAAGGATGCATAGAAAAGGCTAGCGATTTTGGCGAAGATCAATCAATTGATATTCCAATAAGTTTTCTTATAGACCTTTTGTAATAACTTACTGCCAAAAAACTATAGCTGTAGAAATACAGCTATAGTTTTTATGATTAATTGAAAAAGTATGTTTAGAAAAAGTAAATTCTAATTACCAGTTAAATGATATTAAAAAGGATTTAATTGGTAAATTTAGAAAATTAAGTAGAAAATTATTTTTTCAAAAATACTTGCAATTGGAAAAAATATGCAGTATAATTGTATATGACATAAAGAGTAAGAAGAGTGGAAGCAAATTCCACTCTTCTATACGTAAAGGATACATATTTGCTAAATAGAAAATATAATGAATGGAGGATTATATGGCAAATATAGAAGAAAGAGTAGAACAATTGGTAAAAAAGCCAATAGAAGATTTAGGTTATAGTCTATATGACGTACAATATGTAAAAGAAGGACAAGACTATTTCCTTAGAATATTTATAGAAAAATCAAGTGGAAGTATAGACCTAAATGATTGTGAAAAAGTCAATAATGAAATTAATGCTCTATTAGATAAGGCAGACTATATAAAAGAGCAATATTTTTTAGAAGTATCTTCCACAGGATTAGAAAAAGTCTTAAGAAGAGATGAGCATTTAAAAGCTAACATAGGAAAAGAAGTAAACATTAAACTTTTTAAACCAATTGAGCTAGATGAAGAAAATAAAGAAGAAACTAATAAAAAGAAAAAGAACAAAAAAAATACTAAGCAAAAAGAGCTAAACGGAATATTACAAAACTTCGATAGTGAAAAAATTATAATTGAATTAGAAAATGAAAAGATAGTTCAAATAGAAAGAAGTAATATTTCACAAATCAAACTAGTTTTTGATTGGGATAGCTTAGAGTAAGATAAATATAGGACATATAAATTTGTAATGATTAATATTAAAGATTAAAAGGGAGGAATTAGGGAAAATGAAAAAAACATCTAAAATAAATAATCAAGCAATAGATAGCAGTGAACTAATATTAGCAATGAATGAACTAGAGAAAGAAAATGGAATAAAGAAAGATGTGCTACTAGAAGCAATTGAAGCAGCATTAGTTACAGCATATAAAAGAAATTTTGACGCAGCAGAAAATGTAAAAATAACAATGGACAGAGAAACAGGAGAAATACATGTTTATGCTGAAAAGGATATAGTAGAAAAACCAGAAGATGTTGAAAATGATAAACTTCAAATTTGTTTAGAAGATGCAAGAAAAATAAATAAAAAATTAGAAGTTGGAGATAAAGCAGAAATTGAACAAGTACCAAAAAACTTTGGTAGAATTGCAGCTCAAACAGCAAAACAAGTAATTGTTCAAAAAATAAGAGAGGAATCAAGAAACTTCTTATTTGATGAATTTAATGAGAGAAAAGGAGAAATTGTTTCAGGAATAGTTCAAAAAGCAGATAGAGGAACAGTTGTATTAGACCTAGGAAAATTAGAAGGAATTATGCCTGTAAAAGAGCAAATACCAACAGAAAAATATAAAGTAAATGATAAAATTAGAGGATATATACTAGATGTAGAAAGAGGAACAAAAGGAGCTCCACAAGTAATTGTTTCAAGAGCACATGTAGATTTTGTAAGAAAATTATTTGAACTTGAAATACCAGAAATATATGAAGGTGTTATTGAAATAAAAAGTGTTTCAAGAGACCCAGGAAATAGATGTAAAGTAGCAGTATATTCTCCGAATGAAAACATTGATCCAGTTGGTTCTTGTGTTGGGCAAAAAGGAATTCGTATTCAAAACATTATAAACGAGTTAAATGGAGAAAAAATAGATGTTATAGAATGGTCAGAAGACCCAGCAACATTTATTTCAGCAGCGCTATTACCAGCTGAAGTTATGGCTGTTGATATAAAAGAAGAAGAAAAATTTGCTCAAGTAATAGTAAGAGATGACCAATTATCATTAGCAATTGGAAAAGCAGGACAAAATGCAAGACTTGCAGCAAAACTTACAAATTGGAAAATAGATATTAAGAGCGAATCTCAATTTAGAGAAATGCTTGCAGCAATCAATGAGGAAAATCAAGAAGTTGAAACAGAACAAAGTGAAGAATTAAATGAAGAAGAATAATTAAAAACATTATTCTAATTGTGAACAAGCATGAATACAATAAAAGGAGTGGAAGCACTTGAAAAACATACCACAGAGAACATGTATGGGATGCAATTCAAAAAAAAATAAAAATGAATTAATTCGTATAGTTAAAAATAAAGAAGGTATCATAAATATAGACAGAACAGGAAAAGCAAGTGGTAGAGGAGCATATATTTGTGATAATATAGAGTGTTTGGAAAAGGTAATAAAATCAAAAAGACTTGAAAGAACCTTTGAAATGAAAATTGAAGATGACATTTATGAAAATTTAAGAGGTGTAATTATTGATAAATAAAAAAATTTGTGGATTAATAGGACTAGCAACACGTGCTGGAAAAGTAGTATTTGGAACTGAGGCATGTATGCAAGCTATAGAGAAAAATAAAATTAAATTATTAATTATTGCAATTGATGCATCAGAAAGGACAAAAATGAATTTTAAAAATATTTGTAATAATAAAATTCCTATTCTTGAGATATTAAGCATAGATGAGTTAAGTAAAGCAATAGGAAAGGACAATAAAGCGGTATTAGGAATAAAAGATATAAATTTTTCTAATGAAATCGTAAGAATAATTAATGGGGGTGAAGCTATTGGGTAAGATAAAAATACATGAAATAGCAAAAGAAGTAGGATTAACCAGTAAAGAGGTAATAGAAATAGCGAATAATTTAGGAATAGGAGTAACAAGCCATTTAAGTGCTGTAAGTGATGAACAAGCAGACAGTATAAAAAATAATATAAATGGAAAATCTAATAAAGAAAATAATAAAGTTGCTAAAAAGGTGGAAAAAGAAGAAAAAGCACCTTCTAATAAAAGTGCAAAAAAAGAAACTACTTCTTCAAATACTAAAAAGAATGAAACACCTGTTATCATTAGAAGAGAAGTAATAATAGCAGAAGAAGAGGAAGAAAAAAGACAAGAAGAAGAGAAAAAACGTGAACATAAACAAAAAGATGTAGGATTTGTAGAAAGATCTAATAACAAAGACTATAATATCGTTTATAGAAACAAACAAGCAAAACCTCTTACTGTTAGTGAACTATTTGGTTTGAAAACAAAAGAGGAAAGCAAGCCAGAAAGTAAAAAAGAAGAAAAGGTAAAAGTGGAAAATAAGCCAGTTGAAAAAGTAGAGGAAAAGCCAGAAACTAAACCAGCTGAAAATATTAATCCTGTTAAGCAAGAAGAAAATAAGCAAGAAAGAAAAGTAGAAAGAGAAGATAGAAGTACAGAAAGATTTAATCAAAATAAAAGATTTGATAATAAAGATAATTACAAAAATAACAGAAATAATAATGATAGAGACAATCAAAATAGAAATAACAATTTTAGAAATAATAGAAATAATGACAGAAATAATAATTTCAGAAACAATAATGGAAATAAAAATTTCAAAAATAACCAAAATGGTGATAGAAATAATAAAAATGGGCAAAATAACAATTATAGAAATAATCAAAACAACAGATTTAATAATGGTAAAAGACCTCTAGATGAAAAAGGAATAGATAAAAACATTAAAAACATAATGACAACAGAAATAGTTGAAAAAGAAAGTCAAAGAGATTATTCAAGCAGAGCAATAGATAAACAAAAAGCAAATAGCAAATATGATGATAATAAAACAAAAAAACAGAATAAAACAAGAAGAAATAATCAATTTGATGAATTTGATAGTGGAAAGTTAAAAGATTTAAAGCAAGTTGATAGATTATCTAATATGTTTTCAGAACAAGATGGAGGAATGCTTGAATATTATGATTTGACAACTGCAAGAGGAAAGAGAAACAAAAAGAAAGCTCAAAAAGATAATGAAGAAAGAAATAAACAAAAAATATTTGAACTAAAAGAAATAACAATTACAGAAAATATTACTGTAAAAGATTTAGCGGCAGAAATGAAAAAAACAACTGCAGAAGTTATTAAAAAATTATTTGGCTTGGGAATTATGGCAACAATTAATAATGTATTAGACTTTGATACTGCATATTTAGTAGCAAGTGAATTTGGTATTACAGCAAACAAAAAAGAAGTAGTAAAAGAAGAAGATATTTTATTTGACGATACAGAAGATAAGCCAGAAGAATTAGTGGCAAGACCACCAGTTGTTGTTGTAATGGGACATGTAGATCATGGTAAAACATCATTACTTGATGCAATAAGAAGTACAAATGTAATTGAAGGAGAAGCTGGAGGAATTACTCAGCACATAGGTGCATACAAGGTAAATGTAAATGGAAGAGAAATTACATTCTTAGACACACCAGGACATGAAGCATTTACAAGCATGAGAGCAAGAGGTGCACAAATTACAGATATAGCAATATTAGTAGTAGCTGCTGATGATGGAGTAATGCCACAAACAGTAGAAGCTATAAATCATGCAAAAGCAGCTGAAATTCCAATAATTGTTGCAGTAAATAAAATAGATTTGCCAGGTGCAAATGTTGAGAAGATAAAACAAGAATTAATGGAATATGAATTAGTACCAGAAGAATGGGGTGGAGATACAATCTTTGTTCCAATTTCTGCAAAAAAACATATTAATATAGAAAATTTATTAGAAATGGTATTGCTTGTAGCAGATGTTAAAGAATTAAAAGCAAACCCAACAAAACAAGCAAAAGGAACGGTAATTGAAGCTAGATTAGATAAATCTAAAGGGCCAATTGCCTCAATGCTAGTACAAAGAGGTACATTAGATGTAGGAGATACAATCGTAGTTGGAAAATCTATAGGTAGAATTAGAGCAATGAAAAATGATAAAGGACAAAAAATAAAAAAAGCAGGTCCTTCTACACCAGTTGAGATAATGGGATTAACAAACGTTCCAGAAGCTGGAGATATTTTCTATGAAGTTAAAGATGAAAAAATGGCTAAACACTTAATAGAAAGAAGAAAACGTCAAGAAAGAGAAGCAGCAATAGCAGAACAAAGTAAAGTTACATTAAGCAATTTATTTGAAAAAATGGAAAGTGAAAACTTAAAAGAATTAGACATAATTGTAAAAGCAGATGTTCAAGGAACAGCGCAAGCGTTAAAACAATCACTAGAGAAATTATCAAATGAAGAAGTTAGGGTAAGAGTAATTCACTCTGCTGTTGGAGCTGTAACAGAATCAGATGTTCAACTTGCTAAAGCTGCAAAAGCTATAATTATAGCATTTAATGTTAGACCAGGAATTACAGCAAAAGACATGGCAGAAAAAGATAATGTAGAAATTAAACAATATTCAGTTATATATAATGCTATTGAAGATGTTGAATCTGCAATGAAAGGAATGTTAGCACCAGTATATGAAGAAAAAGTTATTGGAAATGTTGAAGTTAGACAAACTTTCAAAGTATCAAGTGTCGGTACAATTGCAGGAGCATATGTATTAGATGGAAAAGTTGAAAGAAATGCAGGTGTAAGAGTAATTCGTGAAAATGTAGTAATTCATGATGGAAAACTTGCATCACTAAAACGTTTCAAGGATGACGTAAAAGAAGTTACAAAAGGTTTTGAATGTGGAATTCAAATCGAAAAATATAATGACATTAAAGAAGGAGACATTATTGAGGTATATATAATGGAGGAAGTAAAGAGATAAAAACTAGACTTAAACAAAAAGGATTTTCCTTTTTGTTTAATAAAAAAAGAGAGGTGAAATAAATGCCTAAAAATGAAGCAAGATTAAATAGGATTAATGAAGAGCTAAAAAAAGAGCTTAGTCAAGTTCTTAACTATGAGCTAAAAAATCCAAATGTAACAGGAATGATAAGTGTTACAAAAGTAAAAATAACTCCTGATTTTAAATATGCAAAAGTTTATGTAAGCATATTAAATTCTAAAAATATTAAAAATACTATGGAAGGTTTACGTGAATCTTCAGGATTTATTCGCTCTAGATTAGCTAAAACATTAAACTTGAGAATCACACCAGAATTAGTATTTGAAGTAGATGATTCAATTGAGTATGGTGCTAAAATTGATTCTATATTAAAAGAATTGAATGTGAAAAAAGAAAATGTAGAGGAAACAAATAATGAAGAGTAATTTAGTAACAAAAAGAAAGAGGAAAAAATATGAGTACATTAGATAATATTTTGGAACAAATAAATAAAGCTGAGTCTATAGTAATATTGACTCATGAAAATCCTGATGGAGATGCTATTGGAACAGGACTTGCATTATATAATGCTTTAAAACAATATGGTAAAAAAGCTGATATAATAATACCAGAATATCCTAGAAATTTTAGTTTTTTACCAGGGACTGAAGAAATAAAAAAAGAATCTGAAGTTAAAAAATATGATTTAGCAATATCAGTGGACTGTGCCACAATTAAAATGTTAAATGGATTTTCAAATTATTTTGAAGATGCCAAAGTTAAAATATCTATAGACCATCATAGCACAAATACAATGTTTGGTGACTATAACTATGTAATCCCAGAGGCACCAGCTTGTGCGCAAGTTTTAATAGTAATGCTTGAATACTTTAAAATAGATATTACTAAAGAGATTGGAACATGCATACTTACAGGAATAATTACAGATACAGGAGGATTCAAATATTCTGGAGTTACGGCAGAAACTTTTGAGTTTGTGGCAGGTCTTATGAATAAAGGAATTAATGTATCTAAAATATATAGAAAAGTTTTACAAACTAAGACAAGAGCAAATTTTGAATTAAACAGAATTGCAACAGATAGACTAGAGTTTTTAGAAGATGGAAAAGTTGCATTTACTTATATCACAAAAGAAGATGAGGAAAAAGTAAGTGCAGAAAGTGGTGACCATGAAGGAATTGTTGAAACAGGAAGAGATATTGAAGGAGTTGAAGTATCAATATTCATACGTCAAACAGATAAAGGATGTAAAGTTTCAATGAGGTCAAATGAATATGTAAATGTATCAGATATATGCCTTTTACTTGGAGGTGGTGGACATATTCGTGCTGCAGGAGTAACTATGCAATGCACAATAGAGCAGGCTAAAGAGAAAATATTAATGCATGTAAAAAAAGTAATATAAATTTTAAGAAATAATCACATTTATATAATTGTTACTAAATAAAATTTTGATATTATAAGTAGAAGGTATGTGCTTTCTACTTATAAATGTATATGGACATTAAATATTAGAAGGAGAAAAATATTTTGACAGAAAATAAAGCAAAAATAATTGATGGAATAATATTAATAAATAAAGAAAAAGGATATACTTCACATGATATTGTAAATAAGATAAAGCATATGTTTAATGTAAAAGTGGGACATACTGGAACACTTGATCCTAATGCAACTGGACTACTTCCAATATTAATAGGTAAAGGAACTAAACTATCATATTATTTAATAAATCATGATAAAGAATATGAGGTTACTTTAAAATTAGGAGAAAAAACAGACACAGCAGATGCAGAAGGACGAGTAATACAAGAACAAAATGTTGATAAAACAAGTTTGAAAAAGCAAAATGTTGAGAATATTTTAAAATCTTTCATAGGGAAGCAAATGCAAACTCCTCCAATATATTCTGCAATAAAGGTTAATGGAAAAAAGTTATATGAGTATGCTAGGAAAAACATAGAGGTAGAGATAAAGCCGAGAGAAATAGAAGTATATGATATAAAATTAATTAAAATAGATGAAGAAAAAAATGAAATACAATTTGTAGTTCATTGCTCAAAAGGCACATATATTAGGTCTCTATGTGAAGACATTGCAGAAAAATTGCAAACAATAGGATTTATGAAAGAATTAAACAGAACCAAAGTTGGAATATTTAATATACAAGATAGTATTAAGCTAGAGGAACTGAATCAAAATAAAGAAGATAAAAAGTTTTTAAATGAACATATAATTTCAATAGAAAACTTATTTAAAAGATTATATGGAGATAAGAATAAAATTGTGATAAATTCAAGAAAAATAGAGCTATACTTAAATGGAACAAAATTAACACAACCTGTACCAGATGGACAATATAGAGTATATGATGAGAATAATAATTTTATAGGAACAGGTAGTGTACAAAATAAATTGCTGAAAAGAGAAATTGTTGTAGGAGGAAACTAGTGAATATACTAAAAATATTCAAAAATACTATTGCAAATTTATTGTATATATGGTAATATATAAATACAGATTGAAATAAAATATCCCTGCGTAGTACGTGTAGACTGGAATTTTAGAACCAACAATAGATTAAAGGGAGTCCGCCTTTGGATGTGGCGTGTAGGCTTGCATTTATGTAAGAAACCCAGAAGCATTCAACAAGACACCCACCTGTGAAAGCAGGCTCTTAAAATTTCATTCATCTTACGGCTAATGTGGGGTTTTTTGTTGTAGTATATACAAAATAGTAGGGTATAATAATTAAGAATTAATGAAATTGTAAAAGATGGAGGATATTTTTTGAATATAGGAGAGCTAAAAAATATAGGACTAGCAGAATTAATAAAACATAATATAGATGATGCAAGTACAAAAATAAATTTATTATTACAATATGTATTAAAAATGAGTAAAATAGATTTATTAGTAAATTCAAAAAATGAAGTTACAGATTTAAAAAGAATAGAATTTTTAGGATTTGTTCAAGACATTATGGATGGAAAACCTATTCAATATATTACTAATAATCAAGAGTTTATGGGATTAGATTTTTATGTAGATGAAAATGTTTTAATTCCGCAACCAGATACAGAAATATTAGTTGAAAATGTAATCGAAAAAATAAAAAAGATGATTAATATGCTTGAATCAAAACAAAAAATATATGTGTTAGATTTGTGCACTGGAAGCGGAGCAATAGCGGTAGCAATTGAAAATTATCTAGAAAAAAATAATATAGTAAAAAAGGTAAAAATATATGCATCAGATATTAGTAAAGAGGCTCTAAAAGTAGCCAGAAAAAATGATATTTTAAATAATGAAGAGATAAATATAACATTTGTACTATCAAATTTATTTGATAATATTGAAAGAAAATTTGATATAATTGTATCAAATCCACCATATATAGAAGAAGATATAATTCCTAAACTTTCAAAAGAAGTGCAAAATGAGCCACATATTGCACTAAATGGTGGAAAAGATGGATTAGACTTTTATAGAAAAATAGCACAAGAGGCTAGAAAGTATTTGCAAGAAGATGGATACCTTTTTCTAGAAATAGGGTATAATCAAAGAGAATATGTAAATAAAATTTTTAGTGAATTTGAGGAATATAGAAATATTGAATGTATAAAAGATTTAGCTGGAAATGACAGAGTTATGAAAATTAGCTTTAGAGAGAATAATAAAAACATTGATTAGGTAGTATTGAAAAAATGAATGATTAAGAAGGTGAAAAAATGTCTTTTTCAACAGATGTAAAAGAGGAATTAAGCAAAATAAGTAATTTGGCAGATAAAGAAAGTGTTAAAGCTGAAATGTATGGATATTTATGTACAAATAATATTTCGTTTGAAAATGGATGTATAAAATTTTCTACTGAAAGCGAATACAATATAAATAGATTCAGTAAGTTGTTAAATAATATAAATATAAATAAGTATGATATTGATATAACAGGAAAAAAATATAACATCACAATATCAAAAAAAGAAAGTGAACTATTGAGGGAACAGTTTAAAAGATATAATTTAGATATTGTAAGTAGTATGGAAAATTTAGAAAAAGCATTTGTAAGAGGAAGTTTTTTAGGATGCGGATCTATTAATAATCCGCAAAATAAATATCATATAGAGATAAGATTAAAAGATGAGTATATAGCAAATAAAGTAATTGATATTTTAAAAAAGTACAATATAAACTTTAAAGTTTTAAGCAGTTCAGATAAAAAAAATAGCAAAAGGTGCTCTATATATGCAAAAGATGGAGAAGAAATATCAAAGTTTTTAGCCTTTGTAGGGGCAGGAGCTTCAGTGATTAGGTTTGAAGAAATTAGAGTATATAGAGATATGAGAAACAATGTAAATAGATTAGTAAATTGTGAAACAGCAAATTTATCTAAAACGATTGGAGCTGCAGTAAAGCAAATTGAGGCAATAAAGAAATTAAAAGAAACTGGTAAATTCAATAATTTACCAGATAACTTAAAGGAAATTGCAGAATTGAGAATAAAAAATCCAGAGGCATCACTTACAGAACTAGGTCAAATGCTAAAAGAACCAATAGGAAAATCGGGTGTAAATTATAGATTAAAAACCTTAGTTGACAAAGTTGACAATTAGGAATGGGCTTGTTTTGTCCTTTATTTAGAGAAAATAGTAAAGGGGAATGATACACTCTAAATTCTAAAATATAAAAAAATTTCAAAAATAGGTGGTAAAGATGGGGGAAAAAAATGTAGGATTATATATACATATTCCTTTTTGCAAACATAAATGTCAGTATTGTGATTTTAAATCATATTCAGGAAAGGAAAATTTGATTGACCTATATATTAAGTGGCTTAAGTTTGAACTAAAAGGGGTAGGTGAAGGAAATAGGTTAGATTATGAAAATAAACTAGATGATTTAGCAATAGTAAAAACTATTTATATCGGAGGAGGAACACCTTCTTTAATTGATAGCAAGTATATAACAGAAATTTTACAAATTTGTAAAGAAAATTATACTATTGATGAAAATGCTGAAATTACTATTGAAATTAACCCGGGAACAGTTGACCAAGAAAAGCTAATAGAATATAAATCAAGTGGAATAAATAGATTAAGCATAGGTCTTCAATCAACACAAGATAGATTATTAGAAAAAATAGGAAGAATACATACATATAAAGATTTTGTAAATACATACCAAATGGCAAGAAGAGTAGGATTTAAAAATATTAATGTAGATTTAATGCTAGGACTTCCTGAACAAAGCATACAAGATTTGGAGCAAAGCTTAAATGAAATATTAGAATTAAATCCGGAACATATATCCGTATATTCACTAATAATAGAAGAAGGAACACCATTTTATGAAAAAATGAAAAAAGGGCAAATCGAACTACCAGATGATGAAGAAGAAAGAAAAATGTATTGGCTTGTAAAGAATAGATTGGAACACAAAGGATATATTCATTATGAAATCTCAAATTTTGCTAGACCAGGCTTTGAATCAAAACATAATTTGTCATGCTGGAACCAAGAAGAATATATTGGAATAGGATCATCAGCCCATTCATATACCAACAATGTAAGGTATTCAAATATAGACAGTATAGAGGACTATATTAAAAACTATGAAGAAGATAAAGAAACTGACAACTTTATTTTTAATGAAAAACAAAACAAGAGTAGTAAAATGAAGGAATTTATGATGTTAGGGTTAAGAAAAATACAAGGGATACATATACAGGATTTTAAAAATAAATTTGGAGAGAATCCAATATATGTATATAGGAAAGAATTAGAAAAACTAATTAATGAAGATTTACTAGAAATAGATGGAGATATAATAAAACTTACAGACAAGGGAATTGATTTAGCTAACTTAGTTTGGGAAGAATTTGTGTAAATTATCGATTGAGCATAGGTTGATTATCTCCTATTAATAAAAATTTATAAAATCTTTATTAATATTTAAGAAACACTTAATACTTTTATTACATATATATGTTATAATATTTTTGAGAGGAGAGTTAATCCTGTATTTGTACTTTAGGATTATATGTGATAAAAATGAAAATTTTAAGAAATATATTATTAATTATTTTAGCAAATGTTCTAATTTTTACAGTAGCAGTATATATTGTGGGTGATAATTTATATAAAAATACTTTAGGGGATTCGACTTTAGAAGAAGTTATAGATGATATTAGATTAAATTCAAACTATGTAGAATATGAAGATTTGCCACAAAATTATATAAATGCAGTTATTGCAGTTGAGGATCATAGATATAGAAATCATGGAGCAATAGATCTAATAGCAATTGGTAGAGCAATATATGTTAATATAACTAATTTTGAACTCAGAGAAGGTGGAAGTACAATAACACAACAAGTTGCTAAAAATATTTTTTATATGGATGATGAACATGTAGTTGCTCGAAAATCTGCAGAAATATTAACAGCTCTTGATTTAGAAAAAGAGTATAACAAAGACGAAATATTGGAATTATATGTTAATACAATCTACTTTGGAGATGGATATTATGGAATTAAAGAAGCATGTGAAGGATATTTAGATAAAGAAGTTAGTGAAATGAGTTTAGCAGACTGTACAATGTTAGCTGGAGTTCCAAATGCACCTAGTGTATATGCACCTACAGTAAATGCTGATTTGACAAGAAGTCGCCAAGAGAAGGTTATTTCTTCAATGGTAGAGTATAACTATTTGAATAAAAACGATGCAGATGAACTTATAAACAATTTAGATAATTATTATGATAAAATGTCGTTTTAGGTATAGTACCCAAAACGACATTTTGTAATTTAACAAAAGAAGACTAAATAAGTCCGTTCCCAATTGTCTTCTAAATTCCTACAAGCATTGGACCAATGTTTGTAACTGTTCCAGCACCTAGCGTAAGAACTATATCAGTTGGTTTTGCATTTTCTTTAACATATTTTACAATATCATCAAAATTAGATATATAAGTAGCCTTATGACCTAATTCATTAATTTTATCTACTAAATCCTTTGACGAAATATTATATGTATTGTTTTCTCTTGCAGCATAAATATCTGTTACAATTATATTATCAAAATTAGTTAATACATTAGCAAAGTCATTTAACAAATTTTTTGTTCTACTATATGTATGTGGTTGAAATATTACCCAAGAATGATTATATTTTTTTTGTTTTAAAGCATTGGCTGTTGCTAATATTTCTGTTGGATGATGTCCATAATCATCATATACATTAATATTATTGAAACTTCCTTTATACTCAAATCTTCTATGTGCACCTGTATACTTAAATAGTGCATTTTTAATATCTTCTTTTTCTATACCGTACTGGTGACAAACAGCAATACATGCCAAAGCGTTCATGATATTGTGTTCCCCAGGAATTGATAGACTAACTGTTTTATAGAAATTATTATTATAATAAACATCAAAAGTAGGAAATCCATTACTATTAAATATAATATTTCTTGCAACAAAGTTTGCATTATCGCTTTTTATTCCATAAGTTAAAACTTTTGCATTAGTATTTTTAGTAATTAATCTACAATTTGAATCATCCCAATTAATAACAAGTAGACCATTTTCAGGAATTAGTTTAACATAATTACCAAAAGATTTTACTATATTTTCCAAAGTACCAAAATAATCTAGATGGTCATTGTCTATGTTTAATATAACCTCCGTTCTAGGAAATAATTTTAAATAACTCTCCACATATTCACAGGCTTCTATAATAAAATACTCACTATTACCTACTCTATAATTTCCATCTAATTGCTTTAAATAAGCACCAACTTGTATTGAAGGATCTTTACAAGCTTCTAAGAAACATAATGATATCATAGAAGTGGTTGTTGTTTTTCCATGTGTACCAGATACACATATAGTATTTTTGAATGCCTTTGTAAGAATTCCTAAAAAAGTTCCTCTTTCAATTATTGGTATATTTAATTCTTTTGCCTTAACTAATTCTATATCATCTTTTTTTATGGCAGCACTATATACTACAAGATTTGATTTCTCTATATTAGATAAATCATGTCCTATAGTAACCGGTATATGATTTTTGATTAATTTATCTGTAACTTCAGAGTGTGAAGTATCAGAACCAGTAACTATAAATCCCCATGAATGTAAGATTTCTGCAATACCGCTCATACTTACCCCACCAATTCCGATTAAGTGTATATGTTTATATTGTTTTAAATCATCTATATTTGCCATTTTTAGCACGCTCCCTCTATAATATGCATAAATCATGAATATTATATACTCTTTTTGCAATATTTTCAATATAATATATGATAAAAATGCATTTTAAGTGAAACTTTAAATATATTTATTCACACGGTTTGAAAATAAAAATATAAAATTTAATTAATAAATTAAAAAAAATGTAGAAAAATGAAAAAATAAAGAAGGATAATATTAATTTTTGAAGAATAATATTATTGTACATAGTAAATAATTTACAAATTTACAAAAGAAAATGTACAAAATTTTTTAAAACTCGGAAGGCGGTGCACAAAATGCAAATAACAGATGTACGTTTAAGAAAAGTAAATTCAGAGAACAGAATGAAAGCTGTTGCTTCTGTAACAT
>CALXQG010000014.1 GCA_944390515.1 uncultured Clostridia bacterium | reverse complement strand
AATATAGTAGAGGTAGTTTTAAATATTATAAAAAATTAAAAGATTTATATACAGAAGAACAATGGAAAAATATGAGAAATAATATTATAAAATCTTTGGAAAGTGATGGAGAAGGTTATCATAGAGATGAGTTAAGACAAATATATATTGAAGAACAATATTATGAAAAACTATATCATTCTGTTATGACCAAACCATTATTTGAAATAGTAGTTAAATATGAAAAGTATTTAAAAAAGGATTTTGAAAAAGAACTCCTAGAAGAATACAAAAAAATAGTGAATGAAAAGGCTAAATTTACTGGAAAGAGAAACTATGAAGACGTAAGAAAAATATTAGAACATATGAAAACATTAAAAAATGGTCAAAAACTTGTAGAAAAAATAGTAGAAGAATATAAAATAAAATATTCTAATAGGAGATTAATGTTGGAAGAACTAAATAAAATATGAAAGTAGCTAAATTTGTGTTTTAGAACTTAGAATAGATGGTAATCCAATATAAGAGTAGATTTAATGTAACAAAAAGATAATCCTCACATAATATATACAAAAATAATATATTTAGGAGGATTATTTTTTATGGCGAAGATAATAGTCTTTAATAATGATAGTGATCGAATGGAAACTTATTATAGAGGAGAAAATGAGCCAATGCCATATAATACAAATGGTACACTTAAAGTAAGAGAATTTAGAGGTTCTAGTAATTCATCAACTCTATGGACAACAAAGAGAACTATGCAAAGTTGGAATAGTCAAAGGTATATTTATGGGGGACCAATTCCAGTAGGATTTGCATTTAAAAGACCTTGGGAAGGTGGACATGGCACACAGAGTCAACACTATGCGGGTGTGGCATTTGATGCTGGTCAGACTTTATCTCAAGCGCAAAGAAATAGATTATGGAATTCTGCAAATAATTCAGGAGTTTGGGCTTTTGTAGAACCAATATCTTTAACACCAACTTGGGTCCATTTTGATAGAAGATTTGGAACTCCAGCTTGTTCATCGGGAGGATATCCTTTATTAAAAAGAGGAAGTGTTAGCAATTATGTATTAATAGCACAAGATGATTTAAATACATTAGGGTACAGAACGGGTGGCCTTGATGGAATATTTGGGTCCGCCACTCAAAATGCGGTAAAATCATATCAATCAAGAGTAGGATTAACAGCAGATGGAATAGTAGGTTGCAATACTTGGAGGGCATTACAAGAAGCGGTAGTTGGAACTGGAAGAACAAATACAACAATTGATTAAAAAATATATCTTTTTTATTACTTTATGATATAATATAAAGTAACAATGAAGAAAGGAACTAGATATGAAAGAAGATATATTTCATGAAAGAAATTCGCGTTATTGCTATGAAAACTCAAATACATTAATAAATAAATTGGATATAAAAGATTCTGCACAATTGCAAAAGTATGAGGCTAAAATTACTGCAGCAAAACTCTTATCATTAATGCAAAAAGGAGTAATAGGAAATTTTGATGAAAAGCACTTGAATTCAATACACACATATTTATTTGAAGACATTTATCCATTTGCAGGAAAATATAGAACAGAAAATATTGCAAAAGGAGTTTTTAGATTTGCAGAATGGGAATATATAGAGGAAGAACTGAAAAAATTATTAAATCTTTTGAAAAATGAAAATTATTTGGCAAATTTATCAAAAAAAGAATTTGCTAAAAGATTAGCTTTTTATTTATCAGAATTAAATGTTCTACATCCATATAGAGAAGGAAATGGAAGAACTATTAGAGAATTTATTAGAGAACTAGCTTTGAAAAATAGATATGTATTAGATTTAAGAAAAGTATCGCCACAAGATTTTTTAAATGCTAGCATAAAATCTATAGTAGATACAAAAGATTTAGAAGATTTAATATATAATTGTTTAATTAGTATGGATAAAAAATGATTTTATAAAAAATATAAAAGCTTATAGTAGGCTAGAATGTTGATATTATATATAACTGTAAAAGTATGTATAATAATAGATTTTCAGCCTACTTTTTATGTTCACGTATAAAACTTATGTTCGCAAAACCTTACAAACAACAGGGATGCATCCAAAAAAATTTTAAAAAAATTTAAAAAAATACTTGCATTTTATTAATACTTGTATTAAAATTTAGTTGAAGTGGAGAGAAGTGGTAAAAAGTGGTTTAAAATGTAAGTGAGGTGAAACAAAGTGCTTATTGGTGAATATGAACATTCTCTTGATGCAAAAGGCAGATTAATAATGCCAGCAAAACTAAGAGAAGATATAGGTGAAAAGTTCATTGTAACAAAAGGTTTAGATGGGTGCTTATTTGGTTTCTCTCAAAATGAATGGAATAATTTCCAAGAAAAATTAAAAACACTTCCACTTACAAACAAAAATGCCAGAGATTTTGTAAGATTGTTCTTATCAGGAGCAATTGAATGTGAATTAGACAAACAAGGCAGATTTTTAATAACAAGTAACTTAAGAGAATATGCACACATGGAAAAAGAAGCAGCAATAATAGGTGTAGGTACTAGAATTGAAATATGGAACAAAGAAAAATGGAAAGAATACAACAGTGAAGAAAATATTTCAGCAGATGAAATTGCAGAAAATATGACTATGCTTGGTATATAACTTGAAAAAGTTTATATAAAAACAAAAGATAAAATTAAGATAAACGAAAGAAGATTTAATCCTCATTTGTAAACAAAAGATAAAGTTGACTAATCAACTAAGAATTAACAAAAGATAAAATAATAAAATACAAAGGACAAATTTAGTTAAAGATTTAAACAAAAGATAAAAATTGAATTAACAAAAGATAAATCGAGTGAGAGTTAAAACAAAAGCAATTTGTTAAAATTAGCTAAAGATGAAATGTTAATTCTAACACTAAAATATAAAGGAAAAATTAATAAAAGAGCAAAGGATGTTAAAACACAAATGATAAAATTGCTAAAAACCAAGTAATCAAGATAGTTGCATACAGTTGGTATATTTTTATACCAACTGCTTATGCTATAATAAAATTTGTGCTATGAGGTGTATCAAGTGGAGTTTAAACATAAACCAGTATTGTTAAATGAATGCATAGAAGGACTTAATATAAAACCAGATGGCATATATGTAGATGGAACTTTGCGGAGGTGCAGGACATAGTGCAGAAATATTAAAAAGATTGTCAAGTAAAGGTTTACTTATAGGAATTGACAGAGATGAAGATGCATTAGAAGCAGCAAGAAAAAAATTAATTAATTACAAAAATGTAAAATATATTCATGGAAATCATGATGAAATCGATAAAATTCTTTTAGACATTGGAATAGATAAAGTTGATGGCATTTTATTAGATTTAGGAGTATCTTCCTATCAATTAGATGAAAAGGAAAGAGGATTTAGCTATTTAGGAAATGCCACGTTAGATATGAGAATGGATAAAAGTCAAGATATAACAGCAGAAGATATTGTGAATGATTATACAGAAGAGAAACTAGCAGACATAATATACAAATATGGTGAAGAAAAGTTTTCTAGAAGTATAGCAAAGAATATTTGTATATATAGAAAAGAAAAAAGAATAGAAACTACAGACGAGTTAGTGGAGATAATAAAAAAATCTATTCCTTTATCAAAACAAAATAATGGACACCCTGCAAAAAAAACATTTCAAGCAATTAGAATCGAAGTCAATAATGAATTAGAACCATTATATAATACTATTTTAAAATCGATACAGACTCTTAATGAAAATGGAAGATTAGCAGTAATAACATTTCATTCACTTGAAGATAGAGCTGTAAAGGAAGCATTTATTCAAGCAGAAGGAAGATGTACATGCCCAAAAGATTTACCATATTGTGTATGTAATTACAAATCATATGGAAAGATATTAACAAAAAAACCGATTCTTCCTAGTGAAGATGAACAGAAAGAAAATAGTAGAAGCAAAAGTGCTAAATTAAGAATATTCGAAAGGAAAGAGGTGAAAAATAACTTATGACAAATTATAGGTATAGCAGATACCAATATGAAACAAGCCCTAGAAAATTAGAACCAGAATATGAACCATTAGTAGAAACACAGTATAAAAAGAAAAAAACAACAACAGTAAAAAAGAATAATAAGCCTCTGCAAAAACAACAAGTAAAATCTCATGTTAAAGTAATGGGATATGTTTTGTTAGTATTTGCTAGTTTATTTGTTATAAGTTATAGAAACTCTTTAATAAATGAAAGTTTTAATGAAAATGAAAGTTTAAAAGCTAACTTAGCGGCTATAAAAAAGGAAAATGAACAATTAAAAGTAAATTTGGAAAATAGCTTAAATTTAAGCAATATAGAAAAACTTGCACAAACAAAATTAGGAATGCAAAAATTAGACAATAGCCAAAAAGTATATGTAAGCTTAGATAAAAAAGATTATGTTGAACCAGCTAGTGAAGAAGTTATAATAAATGATGATGGAAGTTGGATAGAAAAATTATTAAATACATTATTGGGAAAATAGGATACTATAAAAAATTAGTGTTCTATTTTTTTGCTTATAAAAACGTTAAAACCATTATAGTAACTCATAATTTTCAAATAAATGAATACAATTAATTGAAAAGAAAAATGCTTTTGTGCTTGGAAGGAAGTTAGATTATATGGTAGATAAGCGAAAAACAAAACACAAAAGAACAGAAAGAAAAAAGAGTGAATTACATAGATTTAATAATTTATCAACAGAAAATGAAGGACCTAGATTTGATAGAAAAGAAATAATAAAAATTAAAAAAGATAAAAGTAGAAAAAGTGAAAATTTAGAAAAGCTAAAAAAGAAAATTGAGATTAAGCAGAGTAAAAAATACAAAAAAGAAATGAAAAAAGATAAAACTAAAGTGGAAGAAAAATATAGTGAGATAAGTAGAAGAAAACGAATGAAAGTAGGGATAGTCTCAGTTTTTTTGATTTTTACTATTTTTATAGGGAGAATTGCTTGGATACAATTTGTAATGGGAGACAAACTCAAAGAAATGGCATATGAGCAACAAAGCTTAGAAAGAGCTGTAAACCCGAGAAGAGGAACAATATATGATGCAACAGGGAAAAATATTTTAGCAGTAAGTAGTACAGTAAATACCATTACAGTAAATCCAACAAATATAGCAAGTGAAAATAAAGAAAAAGTTGCTAAAGCATTAAGTAATATATTTGAATTAGACTATGAAACTGTTTTGAAAAAGGTAAGTAAAAAGACTTCTATAGAGAATATAGTGAGAAAAGTGGAAAAGGAAAAAGCTGATGAACTTAGAGTATGGATGAAAGAAAATAATATAGAGGTAGGAATAAATATAGATGAGGACACTAAAAGATATTATCCATATAATTCATTAGCATCACAAGTTATAGGATTTTGTGGTTCAGATAATCAAGGATTAGATGGAATTGAAGCAATATATGAAGAAGAGCTACAAGGAGAAAAGGGAAGGATAACTAAAGTTACTGATGCAAATGGCGGAGAGATAGAAAATGAAGGAGAGAATTATACTTCTGCAATTGATGGAAATGATTTGGTTTTAAGTATAGATTCAACAATACAAGGAATTGCAGAAAAATATTTGAAAGAAGCATGTATTGACAATAAATGCACAGATGGTGGAAATATAATTGTAATGAACCCTAAAACTGGAGATATTATGGCTATGGCAGGTTATCCAAACTATAATTTGAATGATCCCTATGAAACTACTATTGAGGAATTAAAAGGAAGCTGGGATAACTTGTCTGAGGCAGATCAAGTAAAAGAAATGCAAAAAGTTTGGAGAAATAAGGCAGTTGCAGATACATATGAACCAGGTTCAACTTTTAAATTGATTACTGCATCAGCAGCATTAGAAGAAGGAATAACTGAAACAGATGAAGAAGGAGAGTTTTGCTGTACAGGTGGGATAACAATTGCGGGAGTAAGAATAAGTTGTTGGAGATACTATAATCCACATGGACCGGAGAGTTTAAGGCAAGCATTAATGAATTCTTGCAATCCAGTATTTATAGGTCTAGGCCAAGAAATAGGAGTTAGCAAATACTATGATTATCTAGAAAAATTTGGATTATTAAAAAGAACAGGAATAGATTTGCCAGGAGAAGCTGGAAGTATATTCTTAAAAGAAGAAAAAGTAGGACCAGTAGAACTTGCAACAATTTCATTTGGGCAAAGATTTGAAATTACTCCAATACAAATGATTACAGCAGTAAGTACAATAGCAAATAAAGGGACATATGTTAAGCCACGTATTGTTAAACAAATTATAGATAGCCAAACAGGTGAAGTTACAGATATACCAGTAGAAGAAGCAGAAGGTGTAATTTCAAAAGAAACAGCAGAAGGAGTATTAAGTATGATGGGAACAGTTGTAGCAGAGGGAACAGGAAAAAATGCACAAGTACAAGGATATTCAATAGGAGGAAAAACAGGAACATCAGAAGATGGTGTTGATACAGGAAAATATGTAACCTCTTTTGTTGGAGTTGCACCAGTATCAGATCCACAAGTAGTAGTACTAATTACTTTGTATAATCCTACAGGAGAAGGGGGACACCAAGGAGGAGGTGTTGCAGCACCAATTGGTTCACAGGTTTTAGGAGAAGTATTACCATATTTAGAAGTCCAAAAAGATAATTTGAAAGAGAATGAAATAAAAAAAGAAGTTGAAGTACCAAATATAACAGGATTAACTTTAAAAGAAGCAAAAAAAGTATTAGAGGAAAATAGCTTAGAAATCAGTTATGAAAATACAGAGGAGGATTTATCAGAAAGGATTGTGACTAAACAAGTACCAATTGATGGGGTAAAAATATATGAAGGAACAAGAGTAGTTGTTCAATTTGATGAATCTACTAACTGAAAGTATCAAAAAATTGAGAAAAAAATGTCAAACTATATACAAAAAGAAAAATTAGTTATATAATGTAAACGGCGTATTTTAAAATAATATAGAGAGGGGACTTTTTAATCTATGGAATTAAAAAATATATTAATAGGTTTAGAAGATTTGAAAGTAAAAGGAAATTTAGGCATTGATATAAATTCAGTGCAAAGTAATTCAAAAAAAGTTGAACAAAATGATTTGTTTGTTGCTATAAAAGGGTTTGAATCAAATGGTCATGAACATATAATGGAAGCAATTGAAAATGGAGCAAAAGCAATTTTAGCACAAGAAGATCAAATTAGTAAATCAATGATAAAAGAAATTGGGGATAATATTACTTTAATATTAACTAAAAATACAAGATATGCATTAGCAATAGTTGCGTGTAATTATTATCAAAATCCATCTAGAAAGTTTAAGCTTGTAGGAGTTACTGGAACCAAGGGAAAAACAACTACTACATTTATGATTAGAGACATACTACAAAAAAGGGGTATAAAAGTAGGTCTAATTGGTACAATAGCATCATATATAGGTAATGAGAAAATTGCTAATAGTGAAAACACTACACCAGAGAGCCTAAAACTACAAGAAATTTTTAGTGTAATGTTAAAAGAAAAATGTGAAGTAGTTGTAATGGAGGTATCTTCTCAAAGTTTAAAATTAGATAGAGTAGCAGGTTGCGATTTTGATATAGGTGTATTTACTAATTTATCAGAAGATCACATTAGCCCAAAAGAGCATCCTGATATAGAAGATTACTTTAATTCAAAGGTAAAATTATTTAAAATGTGTAAAAAGGGATTTGTTAATTCAGACGACATATATACTTCATCTGTTGCTAAAATGGTTCCAAATTGCTCAATCACAACATTTGGAATCGATAACCATAGTGATTTATTAGCTAAAGATATAACTGTAACAAACCAATATGTTGATTTTAAAGTAAAAATTGGAGATAAAAATGAAAGAGTAAAGGTATCTATACCTGGAAGATTTAGTGTATATAATTCATTAGCTGCTATTGCAGTAGCTACGCAATTTGGATGTGGTAGTGAAGAAATAAAAGAAGCGCTATTATCAATTAGAGTTCCTGGAAGAAGTGAACTTGTAGATAATAAACTAGGACTTACTATTATGATAGATTATGCACATTCACCAAGTAGTTTAGAAAAAATATTAAGCTCTGTAAAAACATATACTAGAGGAAGAGTTATTTGTGTATTTGGTTGTGGTGGAGATAGAGATAAAAACAAAAGACCTATGATGGGAGAAATTTCTGGAGAAGTAGCTGATTATACAATTATAACCTCAGATAACCCAAGAACGGAAGATCCAACACAAATTGTAAAAGACGTAGAAGAAGGAATAAAAAAGACTAAAGGAAAATATGAGTGTATAGTAGATAGAGTGGAAGCTATAAAAAAAGCAATTAGTATGGCAAATAAGAACGATATAATAATTCTTGCTGGTAAAGGTCATGAACAATATCAAGAAATTAATAAAAAGAGATATCCATTTGATGAGAATAAAATAGTAAATGATATAATTGATGAAATGATGAATTAAGAAAGTGCATTAAACAAGAGAAAAATGACAAAGGAGGAAATATAATGCAATATCAAAACAAGATATTACTATTGTCTTTTATAACAAGTGTAGTATTAGCATTAATAATTGTGCCGATTTTGAGAAAACTCAAAGTTGGGCAAATAGAGAGGCAAGAAGGCCCAAAATCACATTTAAAAAAACAGGGAACTCCTACTATGGGAGGAATTATAATGATACTAGTATTAATAGCAGTTGGGGCTTTTGTATATTTAGATTATATAAAGGATCAAGCAGAAACAGCTAAATCCATTTTGCCATTAATAGGAGTATCAGTTGGATTTGGATTTATTGGCTTTATAGATGACTTTAAAAAACTAGTATTAAAAAATACAAAAGGTCTTAGTCCTAAAGCTAAAATGCTTGGATTATTAATAGTTTCGGTAATATATACTATTGTGTTAATAAATATATTTAATATAGGAACAGATATTTATATACCATTTGTAAAAACATATATTACACTTCCTACATGGTTTTATATGATTTTTGCAGTATTAGTAATGTTAGCAGCTACAAATGCTATAAATCTAACAGACGGAATAGATGGACTTTCAACAAGTGTTACAACAATAATCTTAACTTGTTTAACCGTAATTTCAATCTTACTAGGAGTAAAAGAAGTAACAGTAGTAGGAACAATATTAATAGGAGCATGTTTGGGGTTCCTATTGTTCAATTTAAATCCAGCAAAAGTAATGATGGGAGATACAGGTTCATTGATGCTTGGTGGAGCAATAGCAGGAATTTCACTATATTTAAAAATGCCGTTATTATTACTCATAATAGCTATAATACCAATAGTTGAGACATTATCAGTAATGATACAAGTTGCATATTTTAAGAAAACGGGAAATAGAGTATTTAAGATGACACCAATTCATCACCATTTTGAATTATCTGGGTGGAAAGAAAATAAGATTGTGTCAGTATTTAGTTTGATAACATTAATATTTTGTATAATAGGATTGTATTCAATTTAATATCAACTAAATGCAAATATTAAAACAAAAGAGATGGAAATTTTGCAATTCAGAAAGGATTGATAGGCAGAATGCAAAATAAGGCAAAAAGCATAAAAAGAACAAAGAAAAGTCAAATGGACTTTATATTAATAATCATAATCATCATATTATTATCTTTTGGAATTGTAATGATATTATCAGCAAGTGCTCCTTCTGCATTAGCCGAAACAGGGGATAGTTATACATATGTTACAAAACAAATGATTTTTGCAGTTATAGGATTAGGGGGAATGTGGTTTGTGTCAAAAATAGACTATAGAATTTACAAAAAATTTTATTGGCTAATTTATTGGGTATCAATAGGAGCATTACTATTAGTTCTTATACCTGGACTTGGTTCTTCTGGTGGTGGTGCAAAAAGATGGATTAATCTTGGATTTACACAATTTCAACCATCAGAGATTACTAAAATTGGTATGATAATTTTTTATGCAGGTTATTTGACAGACCATAAAGATGATTTAAGAAGTTTTAAAAAGGGATTTATACTTCCATTATTATATATACTTCCACCAGTAGCAATAGCACTTCTTATACAAAATCACTTAAGTGTAGGTATCGTAATGAGTGGAATTACTTTTGTTATGATGCTAATGGCAGGTTGTAGATTAATATATTTTATTGTGGCAGGACTTATAGTTGGTGGTGGAGGAATTGCAGCATTAGCAGCATATTTCTCTATGGCAGGAGATGCAGCAGGAGATGCAAACTTTAGATTAGGAAGAATACTAAACTATATGGATCCATGGCAAGATCCAACAGGTACAGGTTGGCAAACTATTCAAAGTTTATATGCGATAGGATCAGGAGGATTATTTGGAGTTGGCTTAGGAGAGAGCAAACAAAAATATCTATATGTATCAGAACCGCAAAATGACTTTATTTTTGCAATTTTAGCTGAGGAACTAGGATTTATAGGTTGTATACTTGTATTGGTTTTATTTGCACTCTTTATATGGAGAGGAATTATAATTGCTATGAAAGCACCAGATATGTTTGGAAGCTTACTTGCAACAGGTATAACTACACTAGTAATGGTTCAAGTTGCAATAAATATAGGAGTTGTTACAAATACAATTCCAAATACAGGTATGTCATTACCATTCTTTAGTGCAGGTGGTACAGCTCTTATAATATTACTGGCAATGTGTGGAATACTTTTAAATATTTCTAAGTCTAGGGCAAAAGTGTAGAAATAAGTATGTTTAAAAATAGGAGGATTAGATGAAAGCTATAATTGCAGCGGCAGGAACTGGTGGCCATATAAATCCAGGAATTGCAATAGCAAATAAGATAAAAGAAAAAGAAAAATCCAATATAATGTTTATAGGAACAAATAGGGGCTTAGAAAATGACTTAGTTCCAAGGGCAGGATATGAATTAAAAACAATTGATGCACATGGTATTGAAAGAAAACTAACAGTACAAAACTTTAAAAATCTATATGCTACATATAAATCAATAGGAGAAGCTAGAAAAATTTTAGAGCAATTTAGGCCAGATGTAGTAATTGGTACAGGAGGATATATTTGTGTTCCTGTTGTATTAGCTGCAAAAAGACTTAATATTCCAGTTATATTACATGAAAGTAACGCATTTCCAGGAGTTGCGATAAAACTTTTTAAGAAAAAGGCAGATAAGATTTTAGTTGGTTTTAAAGATGCAAAAGATAGGTTGGATGGAGCAAATAATGTAGTTGTTACCGGAAACCCTGTAAAAATAAAAAAGCTAAACTTAACAGAGGAAGAAAAACAAAAAATAAAAAATGAAATTGGAATAAAGAATAATAAACCAATAGTTTTAGTTTTTGGTGGTAGTCAAGGCGCTCAGAGTATAAACAGAAGTTTTATGGAAATTATAGTAAATAAAAAGAATAAAGACTACCAAATTATTTGGGCAGTTGGACCAGGACAATATGACGAAATTAAAACTAAATTAGATGAAGTTAATGTAAATATTAATAATATAGAAAGTGTAAAAATAGTTCCATATATATATAATATGGAAGAAGTGATGAATGCTTGTGATTTGGTAGTGTGCAGAAGTGGAGCAATGACAATTACAGAAGTTGCTACCGTAGGCAAGCCAGCAGTATTCATTCCATATCCATATGCTACTGAAAACCATCAAGAATATAATGCGAGAGTATTAGAAAAAGTAGGGGCAGCTAAGATTATATTAAATAAAGACCTAAATTCAGAGGTATTATCGAACACTATACAAGATATAATAAGAGATAAAAACAAACTTGATGTAATGGGAAAGAACGCATCAAAGATAGTTGTAGAACATGTAGAAGAAAAAATTTATCAAGAGATAAAAAAATGTATTAAGTAATATAAAAACATATTAACAATATAAAAGGTAAAGTAATGAAAATTATTTTATCTTTTTTAAGTTAGTTACAAATTAGAGCAAACAACTACAGGAGTAATAGAAAATAAAAAACAACAATAAGTAAAAGTATAACATCTATGTTATATTATTGTCGAAAGGTGTCGAATTCTGGTATATGAAAGTTCTTGCTATTTATATGCATTTGTATTATAGTTAGGAAGTACGCTATTTGGAAAGGGGGAACAAAAGATGGAGTACAAGAAAAGATTTTTCGGCAGAGCAGTGATTGATAGTTCTGATTATGACGAAATTACGGAAGCTAAAAGGATTGAATTAGAATATTATCAAACCCATAATGTAGCACAGAAAAAAGAGAAAAAATATGGAATAGAAGTTGTTAAAAAAGACAAAGAAAGTGATGAATTTAACATTGAAAGTAAAATAGTAAATAATATTTCAGATGAAGAAAAAGAAATAAAAAGATTACTAGAAATCTTAATGCTAAATAAAGTTACACCAGTATCAGTGGATGATATCATCTCAGATATTTCAGTTTTGGAATAAACCAAAACTGATGTATGAGGGGGAGATATCATTTTTTTGTTTAATTAATGATACATACTTGAAAGGTGAAAATTGTGTGAATAGCTTGCAAAATTCAAAAATATACTGTATTATAATTAATAGACTAAAAATATTTACATTAAATAATAAAAATATGAAAGGAGAAAAGATAACAATCTAGTTATCTTTAACATAAATAATGGCAGATAAATTAATAATTGTGGAGTCACCAGCTAAGGCTAACACAATAAAGAAATTTTTAGGTGGAAGTACAAGAGTTGTTGCTTCAATGGGACATATTAGAGATTTACCTAAATCAAAAATGGGAATAGATATAGAACATGATTTTGAGCCTGAATACATAAATATAAGAGGAAAAGGAGATTTAATAAAATCTTTAAAGTCAGAAGCTAAAAAAGCTAAAAAAGTATATTTGGCAACTGACCCTGACCGTGAAGGAGAAGCAATTGCTTGGCATTTAGCATATATTTTAGGCATACCAATAGAAAGTGTTTGTAGAGTAACTTTTAATGAAATTACAAAAGAAACAGTTCAAGAATCTATTAAACATCCTAGAAAGATAGATCTGAACTTGACAGATGCTCAACAAGCAAGACGTGTTTTAGATAGAATTGTAGGATATAAAATAAGTCCAGTATTATGGAAAAAAGTAAGAAGAGGATTATCAGCAGGAAGAGTTCAATCTGTAGCTGTAAAGCTTATTGTAGAAAGAGAAGAGGAAATTGAAAAATTTATACCAGAAGAATATTGGAATATAATGGCTACACTTTTAGATGAAAATACAAATAAAACATTTATAGCTAAATTCTATGGGAAAGACAAGAAAAAAATAGAACTTCGATCAAAAGAAGAGGTTGAAGAAGTTTTAAATAATATAGAAAATGGTAAGTATATTGTTACAGAAGTCAAAAAAGGGCAAAAAAAGAGAACTCCTGCTCCACCATTTACAACAAGTACAATGCAACAAGAGGCATCTAGAAAATTAGGATTTACCTTAAAAAAGACAATGTCGGTTGCACAGGGATTATATGAAGGAGTTAAAGTTGATGGTAAAGGAACAGTAGGTTTGATAACATATATGAGGACAGACTCTACAAGAATATCGGATGAAGCAAGAGCAGCTGCAAAAAAAGAAATAATAAAAAAATATGGAGAAGAATATTACGAAAATAGATATTATAAAACAAAACAAAATTCTCAAGATGCCCATGAAGGTATACGCCCAACTTATATAGATTTAGACCCCGAAGAAATAAAAGATAATTTAAGTAAAGATCAATATAAATTATACAAACTTATTTATAATAGATTTTTGGCAAGCCAAATGCAAGCAGCAGTATATGATACTATTTCAGCTAATATTGATGTCAATAAATATAATTTTAGAGCAAGTGGCCAATCTATTAAATTTAAAGGATTTATGACACTATATGTTGAAACATTAGATAATCAAGCAAATGAAGATGAAGAGTCTTTTGTTCCAGACTTAAAAGAAAATCAAGAAGTAGTAAAAAAGAAAATTGACTCAAAACAAAGTTTTACAGCACCACCACCAAGATATACAGAAGCAAGTTTAGTAAAGGCATTAGAAGAAAAAGGTATTGGTAGACCAAGTACTTATTCTCCTACAATAACTACCATTTTGGAGAGAAGATATATTGAAAAGGAGCAAAAACAATTAGTCCCTACAGAACTAGGAAAAGTTGTTAATAAGCTACTTACAGAGAATTTTACAGACATTATAAATGTTGAATTTACAGCAAAAATAGAAGAAGAATTTGATGAAGTAGCAGAGGGAAAAGAAAATTGGAAACAAGTAATAAGAGAGTTTTATGAACCTTTTGAAAAAGAAGTTGAAAAAGTGGAAAAAGAATTAGAACATGTAGAACTTGTAGAAGAAGTTTCAGATGTACCATGTGATAAATGTGGCAGGATGATGGTAATTAAATATGGTAGATATGGAAAATTTTTAGCTTGTCCTGGATATCCAGAATGTAAAAATGCAAAGCCATTAGTGGAGACAATAGATGTTCCATGTCCTAAGTGTGGAGGAAAAATACAGGTGAAAAAATCTAAAAAGAAGAGAAAGTTCTATATCTGCGAGAATAACCCAAAATCTTGTGATTATATCTCATGGAACAAACCAAAAAAATAAAAAAGAAAATGAATAAAGAGCAGAAAACTATAGTTGATAACTCTATTTTTGAGGTAAAAATAGAGTTATCAACTTCTTGCATAAGTTACATAGGTATGATATAATACCATACTAGAAAAAATGAGGAAGGGTCAACATAAAATGAATAGAAATGAGGAAGAGTATAAAATATTTAACCAAGTTTTACATGCATTTTATCATAAAGAAAATGAAAGTAAAAAGGTCAATAATAATGTTACAAATCTAATCATAGAGCCAACATTAATCTATGATACATACCATAAAATTCTAAAAGCAGAATTTAAAATAGGAAATTCTCAACTATATAAAATAAAGAATTTACCTGACTTTTTTGAAAAAATGTTAAATAATGAAGAATATAAATATGGTTCAAAACTACAGTTTGTTCATACAGAAAAGGCTTTCAAAAAAGAATATCTACCAATTCTAAACTTTATATTAAAATATGCTGAAATAATAAAGTATTCAAATGAAACAGTGGGAACATATAGCAAGTATATGAGAACCATGAGCAATGAATTCATTACTATATCTAATACAGGTCTAGATGAACTCTTTGATGTATTACAGGGGAAGCAAGTAATATTAAAAAAGGATAATGAAGAACAAAAAATATTATTTGAAAATAACAATCCTGATATAAAATATATAATAGAACAAGAACCAAGTGGAAACTATAAGATTACTCCAAACATTAAAATTTTTCCATATGATATTTTAAGAGGAAAAAACTATACATACTTACTTCTAGGAAAAAAATTATATAGATGTGATAAAGATTTTGTAGATACCACATTAAAGTTACTAGAAATATATAGAGAAAACTATGTAGGAGTTATAAAATTTAAAAGAGAGGATTTACCTAATTTTTGCTCATTAATATATCCAAAACTGAAAGAACAAATCTCATTAAAAAAACTAGATGATACCATAATAAATAAATATATACCACAAGAGTTATTTATTAAAATATTTTTGGATTTTGATCAAAATAATTATATTACTGCAGATTTAAAATTTGTATATGGAGAGCAAGAATTTAACCCATTGCAAGAAGGAAATATAACTATAGCTAGAGACATAGCAAAGGAAAATGAATATTTAGATATATTTGTTAAAACAGGTTTTATGTTTGACAAGCAGAATTCAAGACTTATCTTAACAGATGAGGAAAAAATATATAATTTTCTATCAGAAGAAATAGAAGAATATATGCAAAAATTTGAAGTCTTGGCTACTGATAATTTTAAGAAAAAAGAAATAAGAAAACCTAAAATAAGTTCAATAGGAGTAAAAGTAGAAAACGATTTATTAAAAGTTCATTTACTAGATTTAGATTTTGATATAAAAGAAATAAAAAATATAATGAAAAAATATTCATTGAAAAAGAAATATCACAGATTAAAAGATGGAAGTTTTTTAGATTTAGAACAAAATGAAACAATGGATTTTATTACAAGTTTATTTGAAAACGAAGAGATTACATATGATGAAATAAAAAAAGGCGAAATAAGGCTTCCAATTTCAAGAAGTATGTATTTAGATAGAATTTTACAAAATATAAATGCTAACATAGAAAAAAATGATGAATATAAGAAAATTGTAAATCAAATTGCTAGAAAAGAAATGGAAGAAGAAATAAAATTACCTAAAGGTCTAAATACAAATTTAAGAAATTATCAAAAAGTTGGATTTAAGTGGTTAAAAATACTAGATTATTATAAATTTGGTGGAATATTAGCAGATGATATGGGACTTGGAAAAACTGTGCAGATATTAGCTGTTATTTTATCATATATCGAAGAAAATAAAAATCCAAAGCCAAGTATAGTAGTTTGTCCAAGTTCATTAACACTAAATTGGAACAATGAAATTAAAAAATTTGCTCCTAATATAAAAACTCTTGTAATTCATGGAACAGCTGAAGAAAGAAAAAAACAAATTAGGAATATAAAAAAATACAATTTAATTGTTACATCATATGATTTACTAAAAAGAGATTTAGAAGATTATAAAGAGGCAAACTGTGATTTTAAATATATTATAGCAGATGAGGCACAATATATAAAAAATAATAGCACACAAAATGCAAAAGCAATTAAAGAGATTAATTCGGAAACAAGATTTGCATTAACAGGAACACCAATTGAAAATTCTCTTTCTGAATTATGGTCTATATTTGATTTCATAATGCCAGGATATTTATACGGATACAGAAAATTTAAGGAGCTATATGAAATACCTATTGTTAAAGATAATGATGAATTTACAATAGAAAAACTTAAAATGCTAATAGAACCATTTATACTAAGAAGAAATAAAAAAGAAGTATTAACTGAATTGCCAGATAAGACAATAAGTATTTTAAATAATGCAATGCAAGATGAGCAATTAAAAATTTATATGTCATATATGGCTAGTGCTAAACAAGAGGTAAAACAAGAATTAAAAGAAAATGGTTTTGAAAAAAGTCAAATGAAAATATTGTCTTTACTAATGAGGTTAAGACAAATATGCTGTCATCCATCATTATTTATTTCTAACTATAAAGGAGAAAGTAGTAAATTAAATCAGTGTATAGAAGTATTAAAAGATGCTATTTCAGCAGGGCATAAAATATTACTTTTTTCAGGATATTCTAGTATGCTTGAAATTATAGAAGAAAGCTTGAAAAAAGAAAACATAAAGTATTTTAAATTAACAGGACAGACAAAAGTGGGAGATAGAATAAAACTAGTAGAAGAATTTAATAATAATGATGACATTAAAGTGTTTTTAATATCACTTAAAGCAGGAGGAACAGGACTTAACCTAATAGGGGCAGATATGGTAATTCACTATGATCCTTGGTGGAATTTGTCAGCAGAAAACCAAGCTACAGATAGAACATATAGAATAGGGCAAAAGAAAAATGTGCAAGTATATAAATTAATTACAAAAGATTCAATAGAGGAAAGAATTTATGAATTACAACAAAAAAAGGCTAATCTTGCAAAAACAATGTTATCAACAGATACAACATTTGTAAACAAGCTTACTAAAGATGATATTATGGCTCTGTTCGAATAAATTAAAGTTCTGTTTACTAAATAAAAATGGAGGAATTATGAGAGAATATATAACTATAATAGGTGGAGGACTTGCAGGATCAGAAGCAGCATATCAAATCGCAAAAAAGGGCATAAAAGTAAAACTATTTGAAATGAAACCAGATAAATTTTCACCAGCACATAGTAATAAAAATTTAGCAGAAATAGTATGCAGTAATTCATTCAAATCTAATTTGCATACAAATGCTTGTGGACTATTGAAAGAAGAATTAAGGATTTTGGATTCACTATTAATAAAAATAGCAGATAGTGTAGCTGTTCCAGCAGGTCAGGCATTGGCAGTTGATAGAGAAAAATTTGCAGAAGAGGTAACTAAAAGAATAGAAAGTTTAGAAAATGTGGAAATCATAAGGAAAGAAGTTGGAAAGGCTGGAGATAAATTATTATTGAAACAACTTTCAAAAGATGGAATAGTAATTATTGCCACAGGTCCATTAACCTCTGATGCATTATCTAGTGAGATAAAAGAACTTACAGGAAATGAAGGATTACACTTTTTTGATGCAGCAGCGCCAATAGTAGAAAGAGAAAGCATAGATATGAATATTGCTTTTTGGGGAGATAGATATAGTCAAGAAAGAGGCAAGGATGAAGAAATAGAAGAATGGAAAAAAAGAATACAGGAAAATAGTGAAAATAACTACATTAATCTACCAATGAACAAAGAAGAATATGAAAAATTTTGGAATGAACTCGTAAATGCAGAAGTAGCTGAATTACATAAATTTGAGAAAAAAGAAATTTTTGAAGGTTGCATGCCAATTGAAGTTATGGCAAAAAGAGGTTTAGATACATTAAGGTTTGGCCCTCTAAAACCAGTTGGATTTACAGACCCTCGAATAGGGAGAAGACCATATGCAATTGTACAATTAAGACAAGATAATAATGAGGGAGACTTGTTTAATATTGTAGGATTTCAAACAAATCTTAAATATGGAGAACAAAAAAGAGTTTTTAGTCTAATTCCAGGGTTAGAAAATGCCGAATTTGTAAAATATGGAGTAATGCATAGAAATACTTTTATAAATTCTCCTGAATTATTAGATGAAACATATAATTTTAAAAAGAATACAAATATATTTTTTGCAGGCCAAATAACTGGTGTAGAGGGATATGTAGAATCAATAGCATCAGGGCTAGTTGCAGCACTAAATGCAGTAGAGAGGTATGCTGAACTAAAAAAATGTGAAGAAAAAAACAATAAATATATACACCAAAAAATTATCTTTCCAAAAGAAACGATGATAGGTGCTTTATCAAAATATATAGTAAGTGAAAATAAAAATTTTCAACCAATGAATGCAAATTTTGGAATACTTCCTGAACTTTCAGAGAGAATAAGGGATAAAAAACTTAAATATGGAAAATTAGCAGATAGAGCAATAGAGAAATTAAATGAATATATTAATATTAAGTATTAGAAACAGTAACATTCTCGTAATATTACAAAAATATTACGAGAATGTTACATTTTAATGACATTGGTTAAAATTGTTGAAAAAAATAAGAGATAATGCTACAATTATTTTGTATTATTTAGCTAGTAAACATAAAATTGACATTTGGTAAATGATGTGATATAATAAAATAAGTTGAAAATAGGAGGAAATAATATGAGAAAATGGAAAGAAGAATATAAAAATATAAAATCAGGAAAATTAGATTCTAGAATAAGCGAATTACAGGAAAAACTAAATAAAAAAACTATTACAAAAGAAGAATATAAAGAATTACAGAATAGCAAAAAAATTAAAGAAAATATATTCAAAATAGATAATGTTCTTGAATATATGAATAAACTTAATATCCAACTATATGAAATAAAAGTAGAAGAAACTAGGAGAAAGAAAATTTCTGATTCAGAAAAAGTATTAAAGAAATTAGATGAAGAATACCAAAAATTTGAAAAAGAAAAAGCTTCTACAGAGGCAAAATTAAAAGATAGTAGTTTAAATGATACTGAAAAAGCAGAGTTGAAGGATAAATTATCAAAAATCATAGAAAAAATGAATCAAAATCAAAAAGATTTTTCTACTAATCAATTAGCTATTAATTTAGCAATGGGCCAACAAGGAAAACTTGTTAATATAGAGCAAAAAAAATTAGATGCTAAGAAAATGAATATTAGTTCAAAAATTTCTAAATGCAACATGATATGTGATAGATTAGTTAAAGGATATAGCTGGGATTCTATAGATATGAAACTCGAACAATGGCAAGATAGAAAACTTACTGCAAATAAAGGAACTACTGATAAAATGAGAAATGCAATTCAACAAGAGGAAAAGAGTAAAAATGAAAATGAAAAAGTAGAAGAAAAAGTAGAACCTACAGCTTTAGTAGAAATTAGTGAATTTGATCAAAAACATCCAAGAATAGCTAAAATTAAGAGTTTCTTTAAAAAAATAGGTAAAAACGTTAAAAATTACTTTAAAAAAGAAGAAAGTGAACAACAAATAAAATTGGAAGAAAAAGCCAAAAAAGAGGAAATGGAACAACCAACAAAAGTAGATGAAAAAACTACAAGAGAAAAAGATGATTTTAGAGAGTATATAAAAGTAGTAGCTGAAAAGGGTATGGAACAGGCAGACAAAGATAGATTAGAAGCTAAAAAGAAGGAAGTACAACAAAAAATGGCTAAAAGCGAAGGAAGAGAACCCGGAGATGACTAGAAATTCGAATTTTTATATTGACTTGTAAGGCAAAACGTGATAAAATATTACCGTTAGTATAGAATACCTATACTGGCGGTAATTTTATGTGAAAAGAGGTGAAATTTAAGTGCCAACAATTAATCAATTAGTAAGAAAAGGAAGAAAAAGTTCTACAACAAAATCT
>CALXQG010000013.1 GCA_944390515.1 uncultured Clostridia bacterium | reverse complement strand
AATTGCAGTAATCATGAGGGCACCAACCACAGCTATTAGATTTTCAGAAGCGCAAAAATTATTAGATTATGGATTTAGCAATTATCAGTATAAAAGTTTAGCGACAAAGGGAGATATAGTAAAAGAAACAAATGTAACTAAAGGTGTAACAGAAAAACTTAATTTAAAAATAGAAAATGATGTTGGTGTGCTAATAAAAAAAGGTGAAGATAAGAATCTAGAGCAAATTGTAAATATAGATGAAAATCTTGTTGCACCAATAGCAGAAGGTCAAAAATTAGGCGAAATAACATACAAAATAAATGGGATAGAAGTTGGAAAAACCAATGTAGTTGCTGAAACTAAAATTGAGAAAAAGACGTTTTTTAGTATTACATCATATGTATATAAAAATTGGTTTAGTATGTTTAGAGTGTAATAAGATAAAAATAATTAAAGTGGCGGCCTGTCCCTATTACGCCACTTTATAAATATCTACACAAACTTTATTGCTTTTTATATATGCCTTTAGCTTTAAATCAAAATCATTATTATTCTCAAACTTTAAATCAAGATAATCATAAGCAACAGTAGCATCTTTTCCCATTTCAATATAACCTACATCTTTACCATGTTCATGTCTTTCTGTTATTTTAACACCATCTATCTTTTTAGCTGCGTTATATATAGTTGTAGTTACTTGACAATTGCCTCCTCCTATAGAATTAGTAGCTTTTCCATTCACAATGGTTTTAGCTTCCTTATATCCATCTTCTGCAGTTGGTTCTCCTACGATATCACAAAAAGAAAATTCACTTTTAGATTTTACAATTGTATTACTAATTCTTGAACAGGTTATTTTAATATTATTAATTCTGTTTTCTGTATCATCTACAATTGGTGTACTGAAACTACTAATTTTTTTTTCAGTTTTTGGTTTATTTTCTTTAGCATTATTCTCAAAAGTATTTGTAGCTATATCATTATTTGAAATAGTCGTATTACTTGAAATAAGAGTAGGAGAATAATCGCTTTGAGGAACATTGGAGTTTTTGTTAAATAAAGCAAATGCAGCTATACCAATAACTATAATTAAAAATATTATTCCTATAATCCATCCCTTACTTTTCATGTGAACCTCCATAAAAAATATTTTATTATTATATGTTTTGTGCAAAATTAAAAAAAATATTAGAGAAAAATTTGTTAAATATTGAATTTATTATTAAAAATAATATTTAATAATTTGCATAAAATATGGTATAATAAGAAATATAAAAATTTTAGAAGGAAAAAATTATGATAATACTATTTTTTGTAACACTAATAATACTAATATTAATTTTATATTATGAACTAAGAGTATCTACTTCAAAATTACCAAAAGACGTATTTAGATATTACGATTTTTCACAAAAAAAAATTATGGGAAGAGATATTTTTATAATTAAGCCATATATACACGAAGATTTATATGAACCAGAGAACCAAGAAATTGACGAAAAAGTCATCCTATATATTCATGGAGGTTCATATGTTGGAGAATTGGAAAAATATCATTGGCATTTTTTCAAGGATATCATAAATGATACAAAAGCAACAATAATAGTTCCAGATTATCCATTAGCACCTGAACATACATATGTCGAAGCTTTTAAATTCATGGAACCACTATACAAAGAAATAATTGAAAGAATTGGTGATAAAGAACTGATTTTAATGGGAGATTCAGCAGGTGGAGGAATGTCGCTTGCATTATACCAGAGAAATGGAAAATTAAATCATAGATTGCCAGATAAAACAATTCTCATATCTCCATGGGTAGATGTGAGGATGGAAAATCCAGAAATAGATACAATAGAGGATCCAGTTCTAAAAAAACCATTACTAAAAATATCAGGAAGAAGATATGCAGGAAAAAATGGAATAAAAAGTTATCTAGTAAATCCTGTTCTAGGACCAACGGATAAACTAAAAAATATTTACATACTATCAGGAACTAAAGATATGTTAAATCCGGATGCTAAGAAATTTGCCATTGCAAATAAAGAAAATGTTACATGGATTGAATATGAAGATGCAATACATAATTTTGTTTTAATGAGACACAAAAAGAAAAATATCCATGCAAAAGATGGCTATGAAAAAGTAATAGAGATAATAGGATAAGGATAAAAGAAATCCATTTTAAATTGCTCGAAAGGAGAAGAAATGTCAAAAGAAACTAATTGGAGAAGATTGGATAATTCAGCAAAAATATTTCCTATAGCATCAAGCAAAAAATATAGTAGTGTTTTTAGACTATCAGCCGTACTTAAAGAAAAAATTAATCCAGTAATTCTAAAAAAGGCTGTGGAAAAAGTTTTAGAAACATTACCGTCATTTAAGGTAAAACTAAAAAAAGGAATGTTTTGGTATTATTTTGAAGAGAATAATAAAAACATTGTTATAGAAAAGGAAAAAAATTATCCATGCAAATATATAGACCAAAACACAAATAGTGATTATTTGTTTAAGGTTACATATTTTGAAAATAAAATTAATATAGATATATTCCATTCACTAACTGATGGAAATAGTGGAATAATGTTTCTAAGAGAGATAACATATACTTATATAGAATTGGCACATCAAAAAGATTTTGAAAAAAAATTAAGAGTTCAAAGAAAATTATCGAACAATACAGAAGATGATTATTTAAAAAATTATGATAAAAAATCTAAAGGAAGTAGAGGCGGAAAAAAGGCATATGCTTTAAAAGGAAAAAAACTTCCTCTAGCTGCCATTGGTGTTATTCATGTTAATATTAATATTAATGAATTAAAAGCTAAGGCAAAGGAAAATAATGCAACTATTACTCAATATCTTACAGCAGTAATTATTTATAGTATTTATAAGTCTAATTATAAAAAATATAATGGAAAAAGACCAATAAAAGTATGTGTTCCTGTCGATTTAAGAAAATATTTTAAATCAGAAACGGTTAGCAATTTTTTTAGTTATATAACTATTCAAGCTAGGATGGAAGAAGAGCAAATGCAGACTTTTAAAGGAATTATGGAGTTTGTAAAAAATGATTTTAATAAAAAATTAACAAAAGAAGAAATAAGTAAAACGATGTCTGCAAATGTTAAATTAGGAAACAATGCTTTTATAAAATCAATCCCTCTATTTTTAAAACTAATAATTGTAAAATTAAGCTATATTGAAATAAGAAAATACACAACAACAACATTTTCAAATATAGGTAGAATCGGTATTATAGGTGAATACCAAAAATACATAGATAAATTCTTGATGCTTATAGCACCAGAGACAGTAGAAAAAATAAAATGTTCTAGTTGTTCTTTCGAGAATAATTTAGTATTTACATTTACTTCAATATTGCAAAATACAGACGTAGAACAAGAATTTTGTAGGATATTAAAAGAGGAAGGAATTGAAATATCAGTAGAAGGGAATGGTGTTCATGACTTTATATCCTAAAGTAAGAAATATGCAAAAAGGAAATCTTGGAATTAAAATCATGATAATAGTTTCAATTGTTATTTCTATTACTAGCATTATAGTAAATGTATTTACATCATTAAAATATTTGTGGTGCATAATAGTAATAGTTGGAATTATATATTCATGGGTAACAGTTGCATATTCACTGCATAGAAATATAAATATTGCATCAAGTGTAATGATACAAACATTTGCAATATCTGCTCTAACACTATGCATTGACCATATTCTTGGATATTCAGGTTGGGCAATAAATTTAGCAATTCCAATAATAATTATTGTTGCGAATACAACAATATTAATACTAACATTTGTTAGCATACATAGATATTACAAATATGCAATTTATCAATTAATAATTTTTGCAGTTAGCATGATTCCTTTATTTATATACTTTGCATTTGATAATATTATTGTGAATCCAATATTTACAATAATATCAAGTTCTATAGCAGTTTTTACATTTGTCCTGTCACTTATACTATGTGGAAGAACTATAGTAGAAGAACTTAATAGAAGAATGCATATATAACTAGAGTAGTGAAAAATAGTTTATCTAATCTTGAAATAGAAAGAATAATGTGATAAAATGCAAATATCAATCCTTAAGGAGGTATTATTTTTATGGCAAATCCTAAATTCAGGGAGCTTTATGAAGCCGTTTTCGGTGAAAACGGCCAAATAAAAGCCTGCGGAAGAGATGCATGTAAAGATTTGATTAATGCATGCAGTGAATTAGACAGCTTAACATATTATGGAAATCCAGAAACAGGAATAATGAATCTGGACAGTTTTCAAAAGATGAAGGAGTTGTATGAAAAAGCAGGATAAAGTGTAAAGTGCTTGCTTCAATTATGAGGCGAGCACTTAATTTATTTGTAAAAAAAGGTTATGGGGTACTTGACTGAAATATTTAATGGATAGTCGTATCATGTCCTTGGTATATATCAAAAAATAATTTTTATGAATAAACTTAAAATTAATTATACCAATCAATAAAAAACACTATGTTGTTACTTGACAACTGAGCAACAAATCAGTATAATTATATATGTAAAAGGAGAAAACATATGGTAGCAAAATTATGGAAAAAAGTATTATTTGTAATTTTAATAATAGCATGTTTATTTAATATTGTAAATAAGTTAGTACATAAAGCATCTCTAGAACAAGAACTAGAAAGTTCAGCACAATATATACAACAGCAAAAATCAGAAGGAGAGCTAACTAATTAAGATTATTAAAATTATCTAATTTTATAAATATTTAATATCCAAAAAGAAAATTAATAAATGCTTGAAAAAAATAAAAAAATATGTTATCATATATATTAGCGTTTTTAAAATCGTAAGGGAGAGGTGAATACAAAATGAAAGAAGGATTACATCCAAATTATACAGAAGCTACAATAACATGTGCTTGTGGTAATGTTATGAAAACAAATTCAACAAAAGGTGATATGAAAGTTGATGTTTGTTCAAAATGTCATCCATATTGGACAGGTAACTTAAAAAGAGAAACAACTGGTGGTAGAGCAGATAAATTTAAGAAAAAATATGGAATTCAATAATAAAATTGGGATAGCAATTACGCTATTCTTTTTTTGCCATTTTTAAATTTATCACAATTACGACAATTTTTTGAATAAGTTTTTGGTATTAGGAAATACTAATAAAAAATGTGAAGTGATAATTTTATGAAAAGAATAATTTATAGAGTAAAACAAAGGACAAAAGAAGACCGTCCCCAATTGTCTCAAAGGATGCATGAAGAATTTAATAGAAAAATTGATGAACTAAATCATGCTATGACAAAAAGTAAGTTTTTAGATTTGGTTGAACTTCTAGGAAATAAAAAAGAGTTATTTTTTAGGAATATTTGGTCTGGAATAGCAAAAGGTATTGGTATTGGAATTGGTGTTACAATTATAACAGCAATTATTGTTGTTATATTACAAAAAATTGTGACATGGAACATTCCCGTAATTGGCGAATATATTGCAGATATTGTTGATATTGTACAAAATAGCAGATAAGACATATTACTATATAATAATTTAAACGCTTGTATAGATATAAAAAATATATACTTTATATTATTTATAACATAATTACAATTATATAATAAATAGAAATTAAAAAAATTTATAATTTCTATTTATTTTTTTTTATTCTTTATATATAATGTATAAAGAAATATTTAAACATTTATGTGATATAAATAGAGACTACAAAATATGAAAGGATGAAGAAAATGAATTTAGCTAATAAACTTACAATTTTTAGAATTATTTTAGTACCAATTATTTTAATAATACCACTTTTAAATTTACAGGGAGAAGTATGGGAAATTCCTCTTACATATTTGATAATAGATATTATTTTCATAATAGCGTCATTAACAGATAAATTGGATGGATATATTGCACGTTCTAGAAATCAGATAACTAATTTCGGGAAGTTTCTAGATCCAATAGCAGATAAAATTTTAGTCATTGTAGCAATGCTTATTTTATTAGAAGCAGGAAAGTTGCCAGCTTGGATACCTGCAATTGTTGTAATACGCGAATTTATTGTTTCAGGATATAGACTAGTCGCAGTTGAAAAAGAAGGAAAAGTAATTGCTGCAAGTATTTGGGGCAAGATAAAAACATGTACACAAATGCTTGGATTAGTTCTCGCTTTCATAGATGCAAATAGCTTCGGAGCAATATTTAGTGGAGAACTAACAGGGGTAGCGTTTGGAATAAATCTTTTAACTACAATACTTTTAGGAATATCAGTTATAGCTACAATTTTTTCAGGAATAGATTACTTAAAAGGTGCAAAAGAGTTATTTAAAGGTGAAATGTAATTTTTAGCTTAAAAGAAAATCAAAAAGTGGGGTGAAAATATGGCTTTTATGGGAAGAGGAGAAATACCATCTTTAGAAAATAATCAAGAACCAATTAATAACAATGGAGGGATAATGCCACCACCACATCATCATTATGGTTGGTATTATAGACAATATTACTATATTCCTTTAGACAATACTTATGTTATAATGCAAATGATAGTTACATTTATTATAATTATTGTTGGAATAATCACATACTTAACAAGTTATAAATCAACTATAGTAGATCAAATAGAAAATATTAAAGTGTATTTTATAAATATATATTCAATAATATTATTAATTTTGGCTATTGCTACAGTAATAGTAAGTTTCTTTTCTAAAACCAAAGAATCTTTGGAAAAAAAGCTAATAGCTATTTTGATAATTTCCTTAATTTCGATGCTAGTTTTAGGAATAATTAAGTTGAATTTCGATGCTACATATACAAAAGAAAAGTTTGAAGAAATTTATTCTGATTTAAATATTGATGAAACTATAAGTGATAGTAAAAAAATATATGTGGGAATAGATGAAATGGGAATAAAAACAGAAAAAGAATATTATATTGATGAATGTCTTAAATTATATAATATATTTAAAATAAAGACATATGTACTTATGGGAATACATTTAGCATTAAACATACTTATAGTCTGTAGAGTATTTATTGAATTGAAAAATAGAGGGCAAAGAGAAAAAGTAATGAAAGACGATTTAGTACTTTTTGACGAAGAAGAAAATGTAAAATATTAACATAAATATAGGAGAAAAAATGGAAGAAAAAGATTTTGTAAAAAAAGTAAGTATGGAAAAAGCAAACAATAAACTAATAATACCAATTTTATTATTAGTTTTAAGTATATTAACATATGTAATACCGCTTATGTGTGGAGAATTTGATTTTGGAATAATCTTTGAGGGAATAGCTCTCGTATGTCTATTAATTGCCAAACGATATATTGTAGTAAATGATGAAAAAAGGACTAAAAGGTATATAATTTGCTCTATGTTATTAATAGGATGGTTACTTGTATATGATATTATATGGTTAATATTATATATTATAGAAGGTGTAAACTTGTCTTATCTAGTATACAATTTCTTTTTGGGAGAGATATTATCAATAATAAGCATAGTATTTTTATTTTCAATAAATAAAGAATTATCTAAAACAAATGAGCAGATAAAATATGAAAATAATAAAAATTGGTTTTATGAAGAAAATGAGGGGAAATAGTAATTATGGACAAATATATGTTGAGATTTATTTATTCATTGTTGGCATTTGCAGCTATAATTATACCAGGACCAATTGTACCATTAATTAGTTTAGCAATTGGAATTGGAATATTGATATATAAATTAAAAGCTGCTAAAGAAAGTAGAGAAGGTTTTGATATTTTAAAAATTGATGTTATTTGGCTAATAATAGTTTTAGTTATTGATATTGCTTTTTTCGGATTAAGAATATCAATAGAATCAACATACAATAGGGACAATAGTTCATATAAATCAAGTGTTGAACAAGAAATGACTGCTTCAGAATTCGCAGAAACAGTAATTAGTTTATATAGAGTAAAAAATTCTTCACTATTCTATAGTGAAAAGAATAACTCTAAAACTATAAGAAGCGGGTTTAAGTCGTATTTACAAAATGATTTGGAAATGAATGATGTAACCATAAAAGGAAAGAATGTAATTTGCTATTATGAAAACGAAAAAATTGTTTTTACTGTAGATGATAATGAAATAAGTTTTAATATAAAATAAAAATGCAGGGAAGGAAAGATAAAATGAATTTTGAACAAGCTGAAAAAAGAGTAGAGGAATTAGTACCTTTACTTAAATATTATACACAAAAATATTTTGATGATGAACAAGTTGTAAGTGATTATGAATATGATATGTTAATGAAGGAATTAAAGGGTTTGGAAAAAGAATTCCCAGAACTTATAAAAGAAGATTCGCCAACACAAAGAGTAGGAGCAAGCATAAAAAAAGGTTTTGAGAAAGTAACTCATGAAGTTCCTCTTCAAAGCTTACAAGACGTATTTTCTTTTGAAGAAGTAAGAGATTTTGATGAAAGAATGCAGAAAATTGCAAAAGACAATAATACAGAACTTAGATATGTTGTAGAAACAAAAATAGATGGACTATCTGCTGCACTTGAATACAAAAAAGGTATATTTGTTAGAGGAGCAACAAGGGGCAATGGAATAGTTGGAGAGGATGTTACAGAAAATTTAAAGACAGTGAAAAGTATTCCTAAAAAATTAACTGAGCCAATAGATATTACGGTACGTGGAGAGGTATTTATTGGTAAAGAAGAATTTGAAAAATTAAATGCAGATAGACTAATGGACGAAGAAGAACAATTCGCAAATGCAAGAAATGCAGCAGCCGGCTCACTTCGACAATTAGATAGCAAAATTACTGCAAAAAGACCCTTGGACATATATATTTTTAATGTTCAAAAAAGTGATACAATTGAATTTAAGTCACATTATGAAAGCTTAGAGTATCTTGATAAATTAGGATTTAATGTAAATCCTGTTAGAATACTTTGTAGAAACATAGATGAAGCAATTTCAGCAATTAAAAAAATAGGAGAAGACAGAGAAAAAATATCTTTTGGAATTGACGGGGCAGTTGTAAAAGTAGATGATTTGGCTTTAAGAGAAAAAATAGGTACAACGTATAAAACACCAAAATGGGCAGTTGCATACAAATATCCACCAGAAAAGAAAGAGACTAAATTAAAAGATATAATTTGCCAAGTTGGAAGAACAGGTGCAATTACACCAATGGCAATATTAGAGCCAGTTGTTGTAGCAGGTTCAAAAATATCTAAAACAACTTTGCATAACGAAGATTTTATAAAAGATAGAGATATTAGAATAGGAGATATTGTAGTAATACAAAAAGCAGGAGATGTAATTCCAGAAGTAGTAGAAGTCAATAAGAAAAAGAGGACAGGCAAAGAAAAAGTATTTGAAATGCCAAAAGTATGCCCAGTGTGTGGAGCACAAGCAATTAGAGAAGAAGGAGAAGCGGCATGGTATTGCAATGGTATTGAATGTCCTGCAAAATTGCAAAGAGGAATAGAACATTTTGTTTCAAGAGAAGCAATGAATATAAATGGATTAGGAGAAGCAATAATAGAAGAATTGATTAATAGAGGATTAATCAAAAATATAACAGATATATATAAATTAACATTTGAAGATATAGCTTCTTTGAAAAAAAACGGAAAAAAATTCGCACAAAATTTAATAGATGCAATAGAAGAAAGCAAGCACAGAGATTTATATAGATTAGTAAATGCTTTAGGTATAAGACATATTGGGGTAAAGCTTGCAAAATCATTATGTAGGACTTATGATACAATGGATAAACTCATGAATGCATCATATGAAAGTCTATATATGAATAGTGAAATAGGACAAATTATAGCAGAAAGCATATATAGTTTCTTTAGAGAAGAACAAACAATAGACTTGATAAACAAATTAAAAGAATATGGCGTGAATATGGTTGCAGAAAAAGAAGAAGGATTAGATGATAGATTTGCAGGAAAAACATTTGTGTTGACAGGAACATTAGAAAAATATTCTAGAGAACAAGCATCAGAGTTAATAGAAAAGTATGGAGGAAAGACATCTGGAACCGTATCTAAAAAAACAAGTTATGTATTAGCAGGAGAAGCAGCCGGAAGCAAACTCAAGAAAGCTCAAGATTTAGGTATAAAAATTATAACAGAAAAAGAATTTGATGAAATGGCGCGATAGGGACAGGCTTTTTTGCGCCAAAGAAGGAGAAAAATTATGGAATTTGAAGATATATTACGTGAAGTATTAGTAGAAATAGCTAAAAGCGAAGAAGGAAAAAAAGAATTAATAGACTATGCACAAAGGAAAATGGATATTGCAAGAGAGATACTAAAAGAATATGAAAAAAAATATTATAGAAAAACTGGAAATCAAATAGATTTTTCAAATAGATATTTAGAAGATAATGCAACTATTCTAATAAATAAGAAATTACCAGAATCATATGAACAATGGAAAGTAGAAGGTGGTAGAGAGAAAACAAGTATTCAAGATATAACAATTGGTGTATTGAAACATTTAGAAAATACAAGAAAAATGGATAATTGTAAACCAGAAGAAATTCGAGAAGGGTTACAAACAGAAATAGATGAAACAAAGTTAAATAGTTTTATTGCAAGAAAAATTGAAGATGTAATAAAATCTGTAATAGAAAACGCAAGGCATAGTGTATTAATAGTATTGGGAATAGAAAGAAATTATGAAAAAACTATAGAAGACTTTGAAGATGAAATTAGAAGATTATTGCAAAGTATATCAGAAGAAGACATATATTCAATACTACAAGGGGAAGAAAAAAGAATTTTAGATAGAATTAGTAATAAATTGCAAGAAATATTAGGAGAAAGAAGAAAAGGGGAGAAAAACCAGTTTTTAGAAAGAATAAAAGTTACAGGAATTAATTATTCAACAGCTATGGGAAAAGGACAGCAAGGAGAAGAACAAGAGAGTGTAAAGGACTTACCAGGAGATATATTATTTTAAAAAATGGCGCGAAAAAGCCTGTCTCCCTATTGCACCAAAAAAAGGAGAACGAAATGGACGGAAAATATAGTTTTGAACAGTTTAAACAAAATTTAGATGATGGATATCAAATCTATTTTACTTATGTACGAAATAGATATTTACTATTTAAAACAGCAGAAAATTGCTATACACAAAAGCTACTTACAGATGACTCTAAAAATCCACAACCTAGACATAGTATGATAACTTTTAAAAGAGTTAAGGAAATGTTTCCTCATATGGAAGCTATTGAATACAAAATAGGTATTGGTGAGTAAAAATAAAATGCAAAGAGAATAGGACTAAAAGTAGAACAGTATGATAAGAAAGATATAGAATTGGAATGATATTTAATATTCATAAACATAATAAATATAATGATAGAAGATAACCCGAAGACTATACCGATTTTTGTAAAACATACACATGTTTTTTGTTACGATTGTAGATATAATCAAAAATTGAATTTAGAGAATATGACAAGAGTATATAATTGGTATGATATATATATGAAAATAAAAGAATTAGAAAAGTTATAATATTAGGAATTAGATGGAGAAGAAAATGGAAAATAACATTAATAAAATAAAACGAAGTATTGATATATATCCAATATTTTCTGCTCTTTCAGCAGATTTAATATTTTTTGTTCCAATAGATACTTTATTTTTGACATTAGCAAAAGGATTAGATGCAAGTCAAATAACAGCTGTAACAATGGTATCTTTATTGGTATGTATACTATCGAAAAAAATAATTTTAAATATTGTGAAAAAAATAGGAAATATAAATTCATTAAGAATAGGTGCTTTGCTATTACTATTGTCATCAATAATTTTAACATTTTGCAAGTCATTTATATTAATTCTTTTTTACAGATGCGTATATGAAATAGCATTTATGTTTTTGAATATGATATTAATTGTATTAAGGAATGATTTAAATGTTATAGGCAAAAAAGATAATTACTATAACATAAGAAATAGAGCAAAAGTTTTATATGCTACAACAACTCTAATTACATCATTGCTGTCAGGAGTGTTATTTAATATAAACATGTATCTACCAATGTATTTATCTATAATACTATGTGTAATTATAGTAAGAATGTCATTAGAAATATATGAGGCAAAATCAAATAATGAAGAAGAGAGTGAAAATACAGAAAATAGAAAAAAGATAAAAGTAAGCTTATTTTCTACAATTTTTTTAATAATAATTTCAAATGCAATATTTTATTCTATAATAAAATTAGGACAAAATAATAGCAAACTATTTATGCAATATGATTTTCAGGAATTTGTATCAATAGAAACAGTTACATATTGTATAACAATAATTGCATTTTTATCAAGAATAGCAAGACTAATAGGCAACGTTGTGTTTGCTAGAATATATGTAAAAGTAAAAGATAAGATAAGTGTAATATTGTCATATTTCTTAAGCTTGGCATTTTTATTATTAATTATAGGACATTTTCTAAATGTAGAATTTATATATAAAGTAATTATAATGTCACTAGGATTCTTTTTAATACTTGCAGTAAGAGATTCATTCCAAATATACATAGAGGATATTGCACTAAAAATCACAAAAAAGGATGAACAGCAAAAAATAATGGTAACCATTGAAGTATATAGAAAGATAGGAACATTGTTTTTAAGTGTGCTATTTACACTTATCCTAATGAAATATGAGCTAATTGTAATAGAAATTTTATTGTTATCATTGTCAATAATAGAAATACTTGTAAGCAAGAGATTATTAAAAAGATTACAAAATAATAATTAAAAAGAGATAAAATAAAAAAATATTATAATGATTTATGGAGGAAGCAAATATGAGAATAGGAATCGATATAGACAATTGCATATCAAATTTTAATGATGTGCTATTAGAAGAATATTTAAAACATGATAGAGAATTAAGAAGTGCAGGCATTATAAACGAAAGAACATATATTACAAAAGGCATGTTTGATTGGTCAAAAGAAGAAAATGATGGATTTTATTATTCTAATATAGAAAGAATAGCAAAGAGCTTAAAACCACTAAGAAATAGCAAAGAAATGATAGACAAGTTAAAGAATGATGGCAATGAAATATATATAATATCTGCAAGAGATAATGGAGAATATACAGATCCATGGAAAATGACAAAAGAATGGTTAGGAAAATATGAGATATATTATGATAAATTAATATTAACTGACAAATATAAAAAAGGCCCAGTTTGTAAAGAAAATAATATAGACATAATGATAGAAGATACAATTAAAAATTGCGAAGATATAGAACAAAATGGAACAAAATGCTTACTCATGAGTATAAGATATAATGAGGAAGAAAAAAGATTTGAAAGAGTAAAGAACTGGAAAGAAATATATTATAAAATATCTAAATTATATAAAAAAGAAAAACAAGAGAAGATAAATATTATACTAGATACAGACACATATAATGAATGTGATGATCAGTTTGCAGTATCGTATATGATAAAATCACAAGATAGATTTAATGTAGAAGCTATTACAATAGCACCATATCATCACGAAAATGATATTAGTATAGAAGAGGGACAAGAAAAGAGTTATCAAGAAGTGCTAAAGATATGCAAGTGGCTCAATTTTGAGACAAAAGATAAAGTATTTAAAGGAAGTACAGGTTATGTAGAAAATGGATATAATGAAATAAATGAAGCGGTAAACAAGATTATAGAAGTATCAAATAAAAATAAAAAAACATATATTGTTGCAATTGGAGCAATAACTAATGTTGCTTTAGCAATAAAAAAAGCGCCTAATATAATAAATAAAATAGAAGTAATTTGGTTGGGTGGACATAGTCCTTATTATAAAAACAATGATGAGTTTAATTTTAGACAAGATGTACAAGCAGTAAAAGATGTATTAAATTCAGGTGTTAAAATCACAGTAATTCCTTGCAAAGGAGTAGCTTCTAACTTGAAAATATCAATATATGAATTAGAGCATTATTTAAAAGGGAAAAGTAAACTATGTGATTATTTATGTAGTAGGTTCTATAATGATGGAATACATGGTATCCAAACAAGAAGAGTAATATGGGATATAAGTGCAATAGCATATTTAATAAACAAAGAATGGTTTGAAGAAAAGGAAATGAGCTGCCCAGAAATAAATAAAGATTTAAGTTATAAATTTAATGAAAATAATAGTAAAATTAATTTTGTAACTTATTTGGATTCAGATAAAATATATAAGGATTTGTTTGAAAAATTGGTATAGAAAAAATGCATTTTAATAAAAGGAGTTAAAAAATGAAATTAACAGCTGAAAAAGCATTAGAATTGATAGAAAATTTTAGAAATAAAATGAAAGACACGGGTTGGATAGACCATTGTATATGTGTAGGAAATTCTGCAGGGAGAATAGCAGAAAGTCTAAAACTAGATGTGGATAAAGCAAAAACATTAGGATATATTCATGATATAGGAAAAGGCATTGGAGAATTTAAAAATCATGTAATGAATGGGTACAAATATATAAAAGAATTAGGATATGATGATGAATATGCAAATATTTGTCTAACACATTCATATTTAAATAATGATGTGAACTGCACTGCGGGAGGATTTCCAAAAGATATACCATTCAGAACAGAATTTATAAAAACACATGAATATACAATATACGAAAAGATAATAAACTTGTGCGATTTAATGTGCAAAGCCAAAGTAATGACTTTAGAAAAAAGATTAATAGATTTAATTGTAAGAAAAGGAGTATATGAAAATACAGTATATCACATAAAAGAGGCGCAAAAACTAAAAAAAGAATTTGATGAAATATTAGGCTTTAATGTATATGAGTTATTTCCAGATATATTGGAGAATTAATGAAAAAAGGGGGGATACCTCTTTTTTTATATCTAAAATTTTGTAACTTTTTTGTAAAAATCATTGTCAAAAAATAAGATTAAGTATATAATCAAGGCATAGTAAATTTATATAAATTTATTTGAAACGCAAAGGAGGAATTTGTATGTTAAAAGCAAACATAGGTTGGAGCACAGAAGCAGATAATTTTGAAGCAGGAAGAGCCTCAGCAGAAAAGGCTGTAGTAGATTTAGTTCAAACAAAAGTAGCATTTTTGTATACATCAGCAGTAAATGATGTAAAAAAAGTGCTAGAAGGGGCAAAAGAAGAACTTGGAACAGCACCAATAATTGGTTGTACATCAAGTGGTGGAATTATAGTTCCAGATGGATTTATTTCATCAGAAAATGGATTTGTTGGAATTATGGCAATTGGCGATCCAGAGACAACTGTAGGAGTTGCAGGGTCAGCAAAACAAAAAGATGCTAGAGCTACAGGAAGATTACTTGCGAAAGAAGCAATGGAAAAAGCAGGAAAAACAGACGCACCAGCATATTTCTATATGGTAGCTTCTCCAGGAGAAGAAGAAGATTATCTAAAAGGTATAGAAGACGTAATTGGTAGAGTACCATTTTTTGGTGGAAGTGCAGCAGATAATACAGTATCAGGTGAGTGGAGCATTTTCACAAATGATGCAGTGTTTTCAGATGGCTGTGCAGTAGCATTTTTCTACACAGATAAGCCAATGGCAAATGTGTACACAGGAGCATATCACGAGACAACAAATTCAGGGATTATAACAAAACTTGAAGGAAAGAGAACATTAGTTGAAATAGATGGTGTTCCAGCAATGAAAAAATATGCAGAGTGGACAGGCAAAAAATTAAAAGATATGGCAGGAGGAAATTTATTAGTTCAAACAATATTAGCACCACTAGGAGTAAAAGATAGATTAGGAGATTTAGTAGCAATACGTCACCCAATGAATGGAAATGATGATTACTCAATGAATATAGGTAATAATTTAGCAGTAAACACAGCTGTTATTCAAATGGAAGCATCAGTAGACGAATTAATTGATTCTACAGGGAAAGCAATGAAAGAAGCTAAGAAAAATCTAAAACAAGATGTAGGCGCATATCTTTTAGTTCACTGTGGAGGAAGAAAATTAGGAATTGGAGATAGAATAGACGAAGTCGCAAAACAACTAAAAAAAGAAGCAAATGGAGTTCCTTTTATGACAATATTTACATTTGGTGAATATGGTTCAAAGGACCATGGAGCAAATACTTGTGGAGGATTAATGTTATCATTCACAGCATTTGGTAAATGAATAAAAATGTCTACTGAAAGTGTAGACTGTCAGAATATGACACAGAATAATATGGAATCTCAAGAAAATTTGCATATACAAAATGAAAAAAGGAGGGAAACTAACATGAAAAATTTAATAGGGTATGAATGGAAAGAGGCTTCTAATGGAGCCAAAATAGAAGTTGTAAATCCAGCTACTAGTGAACTTATAAATACAGTTCCAAATGTTACAAACGAGGATGTTGATGAAGCTGTTAAAGTAGCTATGGTAGAACAGAAAAAATGGGCAGAAGTGCCAATTCACGAAAGAGCAGACAAATTATATAAATTTGTTGACTTAGTCGAAGAAAATAAAGAAAGATTAGCTAAATTATTAACTGATGAAACTGGAAAACCTATAAAAGAAGCAAGAGCAGAAATTGCAAATGTTAGAATAGGTGTTAGAGGATTTATAGAAAGAGCAAAACATTTATACAATGAAAGCATTCCAGCAGGACAAGAGGCAGGACAAGAAAAAACAATGCAAATAACAACAAGAAATCCAATTGGTGTTGTTGCAGCAATTATACCATTTAACTTTCCAAGCGATTTGTTCTGCCAAAAAGTGCCACCAGCATTACTTATGGGAAACAGTATAATTGTAAAACCATCAAATTATAACCCATTAACATTAATTGAATATGTAAAATTAATGTTAGAAGCTGGAGTACCAGCAGGTTGTATCCAAATCCTTACAGGAGATGGACCAACAGCAGGACAAGCATTAGCGGCACATCCAGGAGTACATTTAGTATCTTTAACAGGAGGAACAGCAGCAGGTATCCAAACAATGGGAACTTGTTCAAAAAATTTAACACATGTAATGCTTGAACTTGGAGGAAATGATGCATTTATCTTCTTAGAAGATGGAGACATGGACTTAGCTGTTAAAGAAACAATCTGGGGAAGATTATATAATGGTGGACAAGTATGCTGTGCAAGCAAGAGATTTTTAATACACAATTCAAGAAAAGCAGAATTCATAGAGAGAATGAAAGAAGTTATATCAAATCTAAAAGTTGGAGATCCAACAAAAGAAGATACAGATATGGGACCAATGATTAATATAAACGCTGCAAAAAGAATTGAAGAACAAGTAAATAAAATGGTATCAGAAGGTGCCACAGTTGTATGTGGAGGAAAAAGAGAAGATGCATATTACTATCCAACAATATTAGATAATGTAACAAAAGACATGGAAGTTGCAAAAGATATGGAAATATTTGGACCAGTTATTTCTGTTATAGGATTTGATACTGTTGATGAAGCAATAGAAATTGCAAATCAATCTTCATATGGTCTATGTGGATGCGTAATCACTAAAGATTATTCTTTAGGAATGAAGATAGCAAATAGGCTAGAGTGTGGAGGAGCAGTTGTTAATGGAGCAAGCTTTTATCGTTCATTCGAAATGCCATTTGGAGGATGGAAACACAGTGGTATAGGAAATGAAGGAGTTCTTACAACACTTCAAGAAATGAGTAGGCTTAAAACAATTGTATTAAAAAATATATTATAATAAAATTTGGACAAAAGGGACACTCCTTTTTGTCCAAAAAACAGGAATTGAAATTAAAAGACTTGTCTAAATTTTCCTCAAATGGGAACTTAAGACATTTCACTAATTTCTAAAAAGGAGGAGAAAAAATGGCAGTTACAAAATTTGTTTTGAATGAAACATCTTATTTTGGAGAAGGTGCAAGAAGTGTTCTTGCAGATGAAATTAAGAATAGGGGATTTAAAAAGGTATTAGTGGTTACTGATAAATCACTTTATGAAGTAGGAGTAAGTAAAAAAGTAACAGATATATTAGATGATGCAAAAATAGAATATGGAATTTACCATGAAGTACTTCCAAATCCACCAATTGCTAATGTAAATGCAGGTATAAAAATGTGTAAAGAGATTGGTGCAGATGTAATAGTTGCAGTAGGCGGAGGCTCTAGCATAGACACAGCTAAAGCTATCTCTATAATTATGACAAATCCAGATAGAAGTGATGTTGTTTCTTTAAATGGTTTGTCTAACACAAAAAATAAAGGTTTACCAATAATAGCGCTTCCTACAACAGCAGGAACAGCTGCAGAAGTTACAATTAATTATGTTATAACAGACCCAGAAAGAGAAATAAAAATGGTTTGTGTTGATGAACATGATATTCCAATAGTTGCAATTGTTGATACAGAACTCATGGCTTCTATGCCAAAATCTATTGCTGCATCAACAGGAATGGATGCATTAACACATGCAATTGAAGGATATATTACAAAAAATAGAAATACAATGTCTCAAATGTTTTCTATGAAAGCTATCCAATTAATATATGATAACTTAGAAAAAGCAGTAAATGAAAAAAATCAAGAAGCTATAAATAATATGGGACTTGGACAATATATTGCAGGTATGGCATTTTCAAATGTTGGACTTGGTATAGTTCACTCAATGGCTCATCAATTAGGTGCTGTTTATGACACACCACATGGACTAGCAAATGCAATACTTCTTCCAACAGTTATGAAATTTAATGGAGAAGTAAGCTATGAAGAGTATAGAGAAATTTTAACAAATGCTTTTCATACTGATGCTACTAGATTTACTAAAGAGGAAGTTATCAAAACATTCTGTGAAAAAATAAAAGATTTATCTGAAAAAGTTGGAATAACACAAACTGTAGGAGATGTAGGAGGAAAGATTGAAGATATTCCAATGCTTGCAGACAAAGCCATGGAAGATCCATGTAAACCAGGAAATCCAAGAGAAGTTTCAAAAGAAGATTTTATAAAATTATATGAAGAAGCTATGTAAATAAACAGACAAAATTTTACCAAATAGCAGACTTGCAAAATATAAAAAAAAGTGGTATAATTATATTATGTTACCGATAAGGTGGCAAATAAAATTTAGAAAGGTTGTTCAACTTGACTTTTTTGAAGGGAAATGAAGCAACAAGCATCGAAGGAAAAGAAGGTACATTGTTTTCGAAAGAAAATAAGGAACTTCTGGACACCATCAACGAAGCACTTAAGTCGATGGGCTTTCAGGTGGAAGGAGGAAGCATCTGTGGAGACGACCTCTATGTAGACGCTGTCTCTATCAAGTGCTGTACCTCTACAGTGCCGATATACCGAATCGGAGAAGAAATCCGTCGAGTGCTGTACTTTGATGGCAAACTGTATGTGGGCGGCCAGCATGTATGCAACAACCAAGCATAAGACCATTAATATGGTCACATAGAGAGGAGGGGATTTAATCTCCTCCTCTCTATTATATCAATCATTTTACAATAACACTTTTATTATTGATATATGTAACCATTCCAAGTTTACTACCGTTAGGTTTTTTTACAAACTTTATGAAAGTATAATCTACTTGAACATTAGAAGATAATTTTGCTTTACTATGTTCTTTAGCAAGCCTAGCAACTTTATTTATAGTATCTTGACTTGGAACTTTGTTATTAGTTTTTAATATAACATGACTACCATGAAAATCTTTTACATGAAACCATAAATCATCTTTATTTGCAAGTTTAGTTGTTAAATAATCATTCTGTTTATTATTTTTGCCTACTAAAACTGTAAAACCATCTATTTCTAATTTCAATGGTTGACCTTCTATATTTTCTTTACTAAATTTCGAACAGCTTTTTTCACCAATCTTTTTACTATTTGGTTTAGCATCTTTTTTATCTTTATTTTTAATTAAGTTATTAGACTCTAATTCATAATAAAATTTGTCAAGTTCTAATACATTTTTACTATTTTCTATTTTAGACACAATGTTTTCTAAATAATCGATATCGCAAACTAAAGAGTCTTTTTGTACATCTACAAATTCTTTTGCTGTCTTTAATTTTTTATACTTTTTAAAGAATTTTTTAGCATTTGCAGAAGGTGTAATGGTTTTATCCAAAGGAATATTTATAATCTCATTAGTGTAATAATTTTCTAATTCAATAGAGTCCCTGTTATAATCATCAATTTTATACAGATTAGATGTAATCAGCTCTCCATATAATTTGTATTTTTCTGCATCTTTACATTCAGCTATTTTACTATTAATCAAATTCAATTTAGAATTTAGTTTTGATAATTTGTTTAATATAAGTTTTAAAAGACTATTCCTATAATTAACAAAAGTAGTATTTGTTTCTTTAGAAGTGTAATAATCATCCAAAAAGAAATTTACTTGTAAATTATTTTCTTTTTTAGTTTGTAAATTGTTATTCAAACTTATAGAATAATTGTTATCAAATTCTACACAACAAACATTGTCAACATTATCTAAAATATTATTAATATATTCATACAATAAGTTAGAAGAAGCATTAGATAATTCATCACTAATATTTAGACTATTTTCAAAATATAATATAGATGATTTACTAATTCCAGTGAAGGTAGAACTTATTATATTACACAAACTCTTACTACCAATCCTAGCAGAATTATTTGTCAAAACCCTATAAAATTCTTCCTTGTCAATAATATCCATAAAATCAATTTTCTCA
>CALXQG010000012.1 GCA_944390515.1 uncultured Clostridia bacterium | reverse complement strand
ACAGATTTTCCAATGTATGAATTATCTGATGAAGGAACAATAGATTTTAATCATAATCCATTCTCAATGCCACAAGGTGGAAGAGAAGCTTTAGAAAAAATGAATCCATTAGATATTTTAGCTTATCAGTATGATGTAGTATGTAATGGTTATGAAATGGCATCAGGAGCAGTAAGAAATCATGATCCAGAACTAATGGTAAAAGCATTTGAAATAGCAGGATATACAGAAAAAGAAGTGGAAACAAGATTTGGAGCATTATATAATGCATTTCAATATGGTACACCTCCACATGCAGGTGCAGCACCAGGTTTAGACAGAATGGTAATGCTTATTGCAAATTCAGATAATATTAGAGAAGTAATAGCATTTCCAAAGAATAAAAAAGCGAGAGATTTATTAATGAGGTCACCAAGCGTTGTTACCGATAAACAACTTGAGGATGTACATATAAAAGTAGATATAAAAGAAAAATAGGAGGAAACACATGGAATATAGATATAAACCAAATGGAGTTTGTTCTAGAGAGATGATATTAGAATTGGATGGAGAAATAATAAAAAAATTAACAATAGTTGGTGGCTGTGCAGGGAATACATTAGGATTATCAAAATTAGTAGAAGGCATGAATATAAATGATGTTATAAAAAGATTAAAAGGGATACCTTGCGGAAATAAAAGTACATCTTGCCCAGACCAACTTGCAAAAGCCTTAGAAGAAGCAAAAGATATTATTTAATATAAAGAGGTATAAAATTGAAAGTAGAAGAAATATTAAGAAAAGCCCCAAAAGGTATATCGAAAGAATTATTGATGAGATATCTTTATTTAGAACTTGGCAAGATATATAGAAGAGATACAAGATTTTTTTATGGCACAGATGAAGAAAAAGAAAGAATTTATAATAGTAGTTTTGATATAAATGGAGAAAATATTGATATAATATGTAAATCCATAGGAAGAGACATATATGTAAAAGTATTTGAGCAAGCAGGGATAAAAGCAAAATGTGTAAATAAGCCAACTAATTCTCCATTTCCTCATATAGATATAATTGCATCACCAGATAATGGAAAAAATTGGTACTATATGAACCCAATGGATGATTTATATAGAATTCAAGGAGGACTTAAAACTCAAAGGTATGGTTCTAGAACTTCAAAATATGATGGACTAGCATATTATACAGATGAACAATTAAGAGAAATGGATAATGAACTTGGATATACATTTAAAGGAATGTATATGGATGAGTTTTTTGAAGCCATAAAAGGTGAATTTATGAATAAAGCCAAAATAAAACCACATATTTTAGAAGTACATCCAAATCTTACATATAAAGAGTTAAACAAGGACTATTATCTAGAATATAAAATAGACTTTATTATGCAACATGTAGCGGATTTTCAAAGAATGCAAGGATATATTGAATTGAAAAAATATCAAAGAGAAATTTTTGGAAGACTGCTAAATCAAACAGAAAGAAGAAAAATAAAAGTTCATAATCTTTGCAATTCTCAAAATGACAAATCAAATATGAAGTCAGTTATAGAGTTACGTCTAGAAAAAGGTAATGTATATTATATTACAGAAAAAGGAACAAAAGAATTCAAAAAATTTACAGCTGAACAATTAATACAATATATGGAAAGTCAAGAATGGCACTTCGTAAGAGAAAAAAGGAATTTAGAGCAACCAGAAGAAAGAGAATGAACTTTGAAATTTATAGTAATTCCTTAAAGTAAAAAAAGGAGTATTAAATGAAAAAAGTTTTGTTAGGAATGAGTGGAGGAGTAGATAGTTCAGTTTCAGCAATAATCTTAAAAAAGCAAGGATATGAAGTAATAGGACTAACAATGTTACTTTGTGAAGATGAGCAATCTACTGCAATAGAAGATGCAAAAAAGGTATGTGAAAAATTAAATATAGAGCATCACGTGGTGGATTTAAGAAAAGAGTTTAAAAAGAATGTGGTAGATAATTTTGTATGTTCATATATGTGCGCAAAAACACCAAATCCATGTGTAGAGTGTAACAAATATATGAAATTTGGTGCATTTTATAAAATTGCACAAGAATTAGGTTGTGAATATATAGCAACAGGACATTATGCAAGAATTAAGTATTCAGAAAAATATGAGCAAGTTGTACTTGCAAAATCTAATTCAGAAAAAAAAGATCAAACATACTTTTTATATGGAATAAACAAAGAAATTTTACCCAAAATAATTTTTCCACTTTCAGATTTTGAAGATAAAACAGAAATTAGAAAAATTGCAGAAGAAAATGATTTAGTAGTAGCAAAAAAGAAAGATAGCCAAGAAATATGTTTCATACAAAATAATGATTATATAAGTTTCTTACAAAATAACGAAAACAATATAAAAACTAAAAAAGGAAAGATTATGTTAAGAAGTGGAGAAGTTTTAGGAGAACATACTGGTCTTATAAATTATACAGTAGGACAAAGAAAAGGACTGGGTATAGCATATAAAGAACCTTTATATGTGCTAGAGTTAGATAGTATGAAGAATGAAGTAATTGTAGGAACCGAAAATGAACTATATAACAATGAACTAGAAGCAGATAATTTAAACTTTTTACTAGATGTAGAGTTAACTAAGCCAATTGAGATTAAAGCAAAAATTAGATATAGAGCAAAAGAAGCAGATGCTATTTTAGAAGTACAAGATGGTAGAGCAAAAGTAAAATTTAGGGAACCTCAAAGAGCAATAACGCCAGGACAATCAGTAGTGTTTTATGTTGATAATATAGTTTTAGGAGGAGGAAAAATTATATAGAACAAATTTTTGCAAAACTATTGATTTGTTTTGAATTTAATGGTAAAATATTACTGTAAAAAGTTGAGGTGATTATATGTTAAAAAATGTATCAGAAAGAGAAACACTTGAAACATTAATTGCACAAATAAATGAACTATTAATTGAAATAAAAAATGAACAAAAAAACATGAAAAAAGAAATTCAAAACAATCATAAGATAAATATGCAAAAATTCTCTAAATTACTAGAATTTAATGAAATAAATGACATGACTAATACTATATTTGAGAGAAGAATAGAAAGCATAGAAAAATTGCTTTATGAAGTTTTTAAAAGCTAGAAAAAGAAAAGATAGAATTAAAGTGTGAAAAAAATTCTATCTTTTTTGTTGTTAAACTAGTAAGTCGCAAGATAATGGTGTTTATTATGTTGTGACATTAGTAACAACAAATTGTTAAGAAATTCTTTACAAGATTGAATAATAACTATATAATATGTATCAAAGAAATAGCGAAAATAAAGGATTGATGATTAAAGTGAAAAAAGGAATAAGATTTTACATAGCACTATGGGGTGCAAAATTAGGAACAATTTTATTAAAATTATTAAGAAGAAATGCATCATTTTTTCCAGGAAAATTTGCACTAAAAGTATGTCCAGATTTTATTGGAAAGATAGATAAACCACAAACTATAGTTGCGGTAACTGGAACGAATGGTAAAACAACAGTATGTAACATGATAGAAGATATACTAAAAGATAATAATTTTGTTTTTATAGATAATAAATATGGTTCAAATATAGATGCTGGAGTTACAACAACTTTAATAAATGGAGCAAATTTCATGGGAAAGACAAATAAGAAATTAGCAATACTAGAAGTAGATGAAAGAAGTTCACCTAAAATTTATCCATATTTAACACCTACTTATTTGGTTTGTACTAATTTATTTAGAGATTCATTAATGAGAAATGCACATACAGAATTTATTTCAGAAATATTGACAAAAAATATTCCAAAAGAGACCACTCTTATACTTAATGGGGATGATTTAATTACTAGTAATATAGCTCCAGAAAATAAAAGAATATATTTTGGAATAGATAGACTAGAAACAGATGGGAGCAAATGTGAAAATATAGCAAGGGATATAATTGTATGTCCTAAATGTAATACAAAATTAGAGTATGATTATGTGAGATACAACCATATTGGAAAAGCACATTGTCCAAAATGTGACTTTAAGTCACCAGAAATAGATTATTTAGTTACAAAAATGAATCTAAACAATATGAAAATAATACTAAAAAACAATGAGATAGAAGAAGAGTATGACCTTATAAGTGATAATATTATAAATATATATAATATTGTTACAGTAATTACAGTATTAAAACAACTTGGACTAAATAAAGAGCAAATAAATGAATCTTTGAAAAAACAAAAAATCGTAGATACAAGATATAGTGATGAAACAGTAAATGGAATAAAAGTAATTACACATTTAGCAAAAGGAATGAATCCGATTGCATGCTCAAGAGTGTTTGATTATGTAAGAAAATATAAAGGAAAAAAAGCAGTTATATTACTTTTGGATGATTTACATGAGGCAGCAAGAGGAAGTGAAAATACTGCATGGCAGTATGATACAGATTATGAATTTTTAAATGATGAGAGCATATCTCAAATTATTATTGCAGGCGCAAGATATTTAGATGACCTAGTAAGACTTGAAATGGCAGGAATTAGCAAAGACAAAATTTCATACCAAAGAGATGAAATTACAGCAATAGATAATTTAAAATTAGACGATATAGAAACAGTATTTATTTTACATGATTTGTATTCAATAGAATTAAAAGAAGCAGTAAAAAATAAAGTAGAGATAATGATTAAAAATTACTAAAATAAAAGAAAGGAAAACAAAAATGAAAATAGAAATTTTATTTCCTGAATTTTGTAATCTATTTGGGGATATGTATAATATGAAATATTTAAAAATGTGTATACCAGAAGCGGAATTTATTGAAACTGCTATAGATGATATACCTACATTTGTAAATGAAAATGTAAATCTAATATATCTTGGACCAATGACAGAAAAGACACAAGAAAAAGTAATTAGAAAATTATTACCATATAAAGAAAGAATAGAAGAATTAATAGAGAAAAATGTATTCTTTTTATTCACAGGAAATGCAATGGAAGTATTAGGTAAATACATAGAAAATGAAGATGGAAGCAAAATAGAAGGAATTGGTATATTTAATGTACATAGCAAAAGAGATATGATGCATAGACATAATAGTTTCTTAATAGGAAAATATGGTGACCTAGAAATGGTTGGATTTAAGAGCCAATTTACTATGATGTATGGAGATAATTCTAATTCATATTTTCTAGACGTAGAAAAAGGTATAGGGATAAATAAAGAAAGTAAACTAGAAGGAATTAAGAAAAATAATTTTATTGGCACATATCTATTAGGTCCAATTTTAATACAAAATCCTTTGTTTACTCAAAAGGTAATGGAGGCAATAGGAGCAAAAGGAGAAGTTGCATTAAAAGAAGATACAATGGCAGCATATGAGGCAAGACTAAAAGAATTGAAAAAGTTATAGTTGTATTTAAATATATATTGAAAAATATATGAAAGTATGATATAAGTTATTCATAAAAAAGAGAAAATAAATAGAAATGAAGGTTTACTGTGAAAAACATAAAAGAATATAATTTAGATGAATTAAAAGAAGAATTAGAACAACTAGGCGAAAAAAAATATAGAGCAGAGCAGATTTTTAAATGGATATATGTAGATAAAGTAAAAAGCTTTGATGAAATGACTAATTTGCCTTTAGAATTAAGGGAAAAGCTAAAAATAGAATATACAATGTGCAATTTTAACATATTAAAAAAACAAGAATCAGCAGATGGTACAAAAAAATATCTATTTGATGTATTAGATGGAAACGCAATAGAAACGGTTCTTATGCAATACCATCATGGAAAAACAATATGTGTATCATCACAAATAGGATGCAAAATGGGATGTAAGTTCTGTGCATCAACAGGTATAAAATTTGTTAGAAGTTTAACTGCAGGAGAAATTGTAGAACAAATTTTGGCAGTAGAACAAGATATACAAGATAAAATATCTAATATTGTTTTCATGGGAATTGGAGAACCTTTTGATAATTATGAAAACGTTATGAAAGCAATAAAAATAATAAATAATCAAAAAGGTTTAAATATTGGCGCAAGGCATATAAGCGTTTCAACAAGTGGACTAGTTCCAATGATATATAAATTTGCAGATGAAGAACTACAATGTACCTTATCAATATCATTACATGCAACTAATGATGAAAAAAGAAGTGAAATGATGCCAATTAATAATAGGTATAAAATTTCTGAATTAATGGAAGCATGTAAATATTATATAAAAAAGACAAATAAAAGAATTTCTTTTGAATATGCATTAGCTAAAGATAATAATGACAATTTAAAAGATGCAAGAGAACTTGTAAAATTATTAAAAGGAATGTTATGTCATGTAAACTTAATTCCTATAAATAAAATTGAAAATGGTTCTTATTCAAAGAGTTCAAATGAAAATATTATTAAATTTAGAGATTATTTGAATGACAATGGAATTGTTGCAACGATTAGAAGAGAATTAGGTTCAGATATTGATGCAGCATGTGGACAATTAAGAAGAAAAAATCTAAAACAAGAATAACCATAAAAGAAATGGAGGTAAAAATGGCCTTTGCAAAAACCGATATAGGAAGAGTAAGAGAGCAAAATCAAGATTATTACTATATTCCAGAAACAATAGAAGAACCACAAATATATATATTGGCAGATGGAATGGGAGGATATAAAGGTGGAGAAGTAGCAAGCAAACTTGCTACAGAATCTGTTAAAAAATACATACATAATAATTTTGAGGATACGCCAAAAAATAAAGAAGATATATTAAAATTAATAGAGAATGCTGTTGAATATGCAAATATGGTGGTATACGAAAAATCAAAAGAAATTCCAGAATTAGAAGGAATGGGTACTACTTTAGAAGTTTGTGTAATATATAATAATAAGGCATATATAGGACATGTTGGAGATAGTCGTATATATAGAATTAGAAAAGATATAATAAGAAAACTTACAAAAGATCATAGCTATGTACAGCAATTAATTGAAGATAAAAAGATAACAAGAGAGGAAGCAAAATCTCATCCAAAAAAGAATATGCTGACAAAAGCATTAGGTTGTACACCATATGTTGAACCAGATATTAGAGCAAGAAATTTTGAAAAAGGCGACATTTTCATAATGTGTTCTGACGGATTAACTAATATGGTAGAAGAAAAAAGAATTTGTGAGTTAGTAAAGGAAGATATTAGCACAGCTGCGAATAAACTTGTAAATGAAGCAAATCAAGCTGGTGGATATGATAATATTACTATTATTATAATAAATTAATGGGGGTTTTTAAATGAACTTAGAAGGAAGATTAATAGGAAATAGATATGAGATTTTAGAAAAAATAGGTAATGGTGGAATGGCAACTGTATATAAAGCACAAGATACTATTTTGAAAAGATTTGTAGCAGTTAAAATTCTTAGAGAAGAATTTACTACAGATGATGAATTTATTAGAAGATTTAATACAGAAGCTCAATCAGCAGCAAGTTTAACACATCCAAATATTGTTTCAATATATGATGTTGGAACAGAAGATAATATATATTACATAGTAATGGAACTTATACAAGGAAAAACTTTAAAAGAAATAATTGATGAAGATGGAGTACTACCTTGGAAATGGTCTTTAGATATTGCAACTCAAATAGCATCTGCTTTAGAAGTTGCACACAAAAACGATATAGTGCATAGAGATATAAAACCTCATAATATAATAATTACAGAAGATGGAGTTGCAAAAGTAACAGACTTTGGAATAGCAAAAGCTGTATCTAATTCAACAATTACAGCATTTGGTACTACAATAGGCTCAGTACACTATTTCTCACCAGAACATGCAAGAGGTGGATATACAGATGCAAAATCAGACTTATATTCACTAGGTGTAGTAATGTATGAAATGCTAACAGGAAGAGTTCCATTTGATGCAGATACACCAGTATCTATAGCATTAAAACATATGCAAGAAAAGCCAATAGAACCAATAAAACTAAATCCTTCAATACCATATTCAGTAAATAAAATCATAATGAAAGCAATGGAAAAAGATTTGAATTTAAGGTATCAATCAGCTACAGAAATGCTTAAAGATTTAAACATGGCATTAAAAAATCCTGATGGAGATTTTGTAAAAACTGCTTCAAATGAAATGGCATATACACAAAGAATAGATACAATACCAGAAGAAGCACTTAACAGAGAAGATAATGGAAAAGAAAAAAAGAAAAAAGGATTTTTTGCAAAACATCCAGCTGCTAAAATAGTGCTAATTATTTTACTAATAATAGCAATACCATTAATAGGATTCTTTGGAGCACAAGCAATATTAAATGCAGGTAGAACAAGTGATATTGCACTTCCAAATTTTGTAGAAATGACAAGAGAAGAAGCTGAAGCGAAGGCAGAAGAATCTAAGTTAAAACTTGAGATTGAAGAAGCATATAATTCTGATGTAGAAGAAGGGAAAATAGCATCACAAGATCCAGCATATATGGAAGGATACACGGTTAAAGAAGGTTCTACAATTAAAGTAGTAGTAAGCAAAGGTGAAAATATCAAAGAAGTTCCAAAAGTAACAGGATTAACTAAAGATGAAGTAACACAAGAAATAGAAAAAGCAGAATTAAAAGCTGAATTTATAGAAGAAGCAAGTAGCAAAGTTGAAGCAGGAATTGTAATTAGACAAGAACCAGAAGATGGAGAGAAATTAAATGCAGGAGAAACTGTAAAAGTATATGTAAGTACAGGTACAAAGCAAATTACAATGGAACATGTAATAGGGAAAACAGAGAGTGATGCTAAAAAGACTTTAACTGATTTAGGATTTGAAGTAAATGTTGTATATGAAGAAGATACAAGTAAAGATGATGGGGTTGTTCTAAAACAAAGCCTTGATGTAGGAAAAACAGTAGATGAGGGAACAAAAGTAACTATTACTGTAAACCAAGTAGCAGAAACTAAAAAAGTAGGTGTAACGATAAATGTACTTAAAATAACAGGTGGATATACTGAACCAGCAGAAGAAGAAACTTCAACAGAAAGTCCAACAGTTAGTATTACTGTAAATGGCGAAACAAGAACAGGTATAGATAAAAACGCAGATGCTTATACAGGAATAACATTGTCTGGAAAAGAAGGACAAAATTTGACAGTATCATTAACTATAAAGGATTCAGGAACAGGAGATGTAATATATAGTACAAGTAAAGACGTGAAAGTAGGAACTGATACAACTGTAACATTTGAATAATCATAATGCTTGGACAAAAGGGACACTCCTTTTTGTCCAAGTTTTTAGACATTGGTGACAGGTATCTTAAGGGTTCTTGTGAAAATTGTAATAAGAAAAACTGCACAGTGTTATAAAATATTGTATTAACATTCAAAAGGTTAAACTACATAATTTATAGGGTAATAGCGGAGGTATTGTATGCAAAAAGGTTTTGTCTTAAGTAATATATCAAATCTATATAAGGTAGAAATAAATGAAAAAATATATGATTGCAATGCTAGAGGAAAAATAAAGAACAATGAAACAAGTCCTGTAGCAGGAGATATAGCAAAAGTAGAAATAATAGATGAAGAAAAAAGCACAGGAGTTATAACTGAAATAGAAGAAAGAAAAAATTATATTAAAAGACCCAAAATGGCAAATATTACCCAGATAATATTGGTAATATCCATGAAATTTCCAAAACCAGATTTAGAACTTTTAGACAAGCAACTAGCATATTTAGAATTTAATAATATAAAACCAATAATATGTCTAAACAAAATAGATTTAGAAAAAGAAGAAAAAATAAATGATATATGCAATACATATACAAAGGTAGGGTATACTGTAATAAAAACTGATGCTAAAGAAGGAAAAGGAATTAAAGAATTAAAACAGTGTTTGAACAATAATATAACAGCTTTTTCTGGAAATTCAGGAGTGGGAAAATCAACGTTAATAAATAATATTTTAGGAGAAAACACAACACAAGAAGGAATAATCAGTGAAAAAAATAAAAGAGGAAAAAATACAACCACACAAGTTCGATTATATAAAATTTCACAAAATACATATATTGCAGATACTCCAGGATTTTCTACATTTGATATTAAGGAAATAGATAAAAAAGAATTAGCAAAATTCTTTATAGAATTTAGACAATATATGAATAGTTGTGAATATATAGACTGTAGTCATATAAAAGAAAAAGAATGTGGGGTAAAAAAAGCATTAGAAGAAGGAAAAATATCGCAAGATAGATATGATAGGTACTGTAAACTATATGGAACATAAGAAAAATAATAAAAACTAGCATAACAACAATATAAAGGAGGAATAAAATGGAAGTATCAGCATCAATATTAAGTGTAGAAAAAGAAAATTGTATTCAAACATTTTATAATCTAGAAACAGCAGGAACAGACTATTTTCATATAGATGTTATGGATGGAGAGTTTGTAGAAAACAATACAGTAAGTTTAATGATAGAATATGCTGAATATTTAAACAGTATAACAAATGTACCACTAGATGTACATCTAATGGTAAAAGATGTTATGGAGTTTATAAAAAGTTTTTTAGTTTTTGAACCTAGAAATATAACAATACATTATGAAACAGCAGAAACTGAAGAACAATTATTAGAATGGATACAGTATATAAAAGATAATAATTGTAAAGTTGGAATTAGCATTAAGCCAGATACAGAAGTAGAAGAAATATATAGTATTTTACCATATGTACATACAATCTTAATAATGACTGTAGAACCTGGTAAAGGTGGGCAAGAACTTATTGCAGATACAATAGAAAAAATATCAAAATTAAAAAAATATATTGATGAAAATAATATAGAAATTGATATTGAAGCAGATGGAGGTATTAATACTGAAAATGCAAAATTTCTGCAAGAAGCGGGATGTGACATTGTGGTAGCAGGCACAAGTATTATAAAATCAAATGATTTTAAGGAAACCATAAAAAAATTAAAAAATCCTTGATTTATATTTTAGTTAGTGATAAGATATCTATAGTTCTTTGATTAATTTTATAGATTTTTGAGAAGAAGTAGCTTAAAAAAAAACGCTTTTTTTGGCGTTAGATTTTAGGTTACTTTTTTATTTTAATATGAAAAAAATTAAAATATTTTGTTCTTGTAATTAAGAATAAAAATTAAAAAATAAAAATTTAATACAAATAGAAAGGTTAAATTTAGGTGGAAAAATGAAAACAAAGTATATTTTTGTTACTGGTGGAGTTGTATCAGGATTAGGTAAAGGGATAACAGCAGCATCATTGGGAAGACTATTAAAAAACAGAGGATATAAAGTAGTAAATCAAAAATTGGATCCATACATAAATATTGATCCAGGAACTATGAGCCCCTATGAACATGGAGAAGTTTTTGTAACAGAAGATGGAGCAGAAACAGATTTAGATTTAGGACATTATGAAAGATTTACAGATGAAAGTTTAAGTAAAAACTCTAGTATAACAATGGGAAAAATATATCAAGAAGTTATAGAAAGAGAAAGAAGAGGAGACTATTTAGGAAAAACAGTACAAGTAATACCACATATTACAAATGCAATAAAAGATAAAATATATTCATTTGAAAATGAAAATGTAGATGTGGTAATTACTGAAATTGGTGGTACAGTAGGAGATATAGAAAGTTTATCAATGCTAGAAGCAATAAGACAAGTAGGAATAGAAAATCAACCTGAAGATGTTATATATATACATGTTACTTTACTCCCATATATACATGGCTCAAATGAACTAAAATCTAAACCAACACAACATTCAGTAAAAGAATTACAATCACTAGGAATAAAACCAGATATTTTGGTATGTAGAACAGAAATTGATATACCAGATAATATGAGAGAAAAAATTTCACTATTTTGTAATGTTAGAAAAAGTAGTGTTATAGCAAATAAAACAGCAAGCTGTTTATATGAAGTACCTTTATTACTAGAAAAAGAAGGGTTAGCAATAGAAGTGTGCAAACAACTAGGATTAACAAATATAGAACCTAAAAATGAAGAATGGGAAAAGCTAAATGATAAAATAAAAAGTATTTCAAATAAAGAAGTTACAATTGGAATAGTAGGAAAATATGTGAAATTAGAAGACTCATATTTATCAATTATAGAAAGTCTGCATCATGCAGGGATAGAAAATAATGTAAAAGTAAAAATAAAATTAATAGATGCAGAAAAAATAAAACCAGATAATGTTAAAGAAATGTTAAAAGAATGTAATGGAATTGTAGTGCCAGGTGGATTTGGAAACAGAGGAATAGAAGGAAAAATAGAAACAATAAAATATGTAAGAGAAAATAAAGTGCCTTTTTTAGGAATTTGCCTAGGAATGCAAATGACAGTTGTAGAATTTGCAAGAAATGTATTAAATATAAAAGATGCTAATTCAGAAGAATTTGATGAGATGTGCGAAAATCCAGTTATACATATCATGAAGGAACAGAAAGAAATAACAAAAAAAGGCGGAACAATGAGACTTGGAAGTTATCCATGCATAATAAAAGAAGGAAGTTTAGCAGAAAAGGTATATGGAGTAAATAAAATAGATGAAAGACATAGACATCGTTTCGAATATAATAATTCATATAGAGAAGAAATGGAAAGCAAAGGACTTATAGCATCAGGAACTTCACCAGATGGAAAATTAGTAGAAATAGTAGAAATAAAAGACCATCCATACTTTATAGCATGTCAATTCCATCCTGAATTCAAGTCTAGACCAGACAAACCAGCTCCACTATTCGTAGAGTTAATAAAAAAGGGGATATAAGGACGAAATGCATCATCTTTAATAAATGGATAAACGTATAGTTTGTTAAATCGTTACAAAAACATTACAATAATATTACATTATTATTACAAATACAAAAAAATATTGAAAAAAGCATACTTATAGTGTAGAATAAAGTTACACAAAAGTGTGCTTTTATTATTTAATAAAACACTAAAAACAAGAAGAAAAAATAAAAATTTAGGAGGAAGTTAAAAATGAACAGTAATGAAAAAAGATGGGTAGTGTTATTAATAGCAGTAGTGATAATAGCAGTGGTTTTAATAATAGTGCTAACAGGAAGTAGAAAAATGAAAGAACAAATAAAAGAAGGAGTAGAGCAAGGACAAGTAGTCGAAGAAAGTAAAGAACAATATACAGAAGAACTATTAGATGGAACGAAAATAAATACAAGTAAAGAATTTAACAGTACAAAGAAATATGGAAACTTAGAAATAAGTAATATCCAATATACAGAAAAAGATGGAATAAGTGTATTACTAGCTGATGTAAAAAATACAGGAAATACAAAACATGAAGAAGAGATAGTGAAAATAACAATACTAGGAGAACAAGGAGAAGAAATAACAGAGTTAAAAGCAATAATAGGAAATATAGAGACAGGAAAGACAATAAGATTAAATGCAAGTATAACAGCAGATGTAACAAATGCAAAAGACTTTAAAATAGAGGGGATAAAATAATAGGAGGAAAACATGAGAAGTGAAAAAACAAGAAAAATGAAACAAGCAAAAGGAATAACACTATTAGCATTAGTAATAACAATAGTAATCTTAATAATATTAGCAGTAGTAGCAATAAGCTTTGCATTTGGAGAAAACGGAGTAGTAAAATATGCAGATAAAGCAAAACTAGATGCAGAGATAGATAGTGCGAGAGAAAGATTAAGTCTAGTATTAGGAAGTGCGTATACAGAAAAAAAGACAAGCACAAAATATGAAAGTGAAGAAGATTTTTTAGATAATTATTTGGATGACTATATAAAACAGAGAGAAACAGAAGCATCAATATTTAATGAGGATGGAGTAGATTATATAAGTCTAAATGGATATATTTTTGAATTAGATAGAAGTGTACCACAATTAGGAGATTATGATGGAACAGAAGAAAATAGACCACCAAAAATAAGAAATATAGATAGAGTAGAGACAGATAATCCATATTCAGAATTAAGTATAGAAGTAACCGCAGCAAGAGCAGAAGGAGCAACATTTAAGTATTCAATAAAAAAAGAAGGAGAAGAATATAGTAGCCCAGTAGAAGGAGAAAATACATATTTATTTACAAATTTAGAAAGTAAAGTAAAATATACAGTTAAAGTAGAGTTGGTAATAAATGGAGAAATAGTAGATACGAAAGAAGAAACAGCTATATTAGGTTTATTGGAAGATGAAGACTTAGAATTCGGAGAAGTAACTTGGAATAGTGGAAAAGCAAGTATAACAGTAAGTACGGCAACAAATAAACAAATACAATATATGATAGTACCAGAAGGTTCAGGACTGACAAATTGGATAGATATATCAAATAATGGAAGTATAACAAATATACCAAATGGAGCATTGGTATCGGCAAGATTATGGGATGGAAAAAATGCAAGTGAAGAAATAAGTAGAACAATCGTAGATAAAACAGCACCAGTAATAACAAAATTTGAAGTAACAGAAACAACATATAACAGTATAGCAGTACAAGTAGAAGCAGAAGATAAGGAAAGTGGACTTGCAACAAGTGATACATATAAATTCTATTTAAACGATGAAATAGAAGAAAGAGGAATAAGTACAGATGGAAGATATAAATTTGATGGGTTAACTACATCAGAAACAGAAATAAGCTATAAAGTAAGAGTAGAAATATACGATAATGCAGAAAATAAATCTGAAAAAATAATACAAAGTATTAATACCAAACCAGTTATAATGAAAATAGAGACAAATGAAGATTTTGAAAAATTTAGAGATATAGTAAATAGTGGTTATAAATATGAAGAAAAAACAGTAGAGTTAATGAATGATATAGATTTGCAAGGGAATGAAAGAAATCAATGGATACCGATAGGTGATATATCATTAAATCCGGAAAATTCGTTTGATGGTAATTTTAATGGTAATTATCATGAAATTAAAAATTTGTACATCAATGATTCAAACGGATCATACAAAGCTTTATTTGGTAAGCTGAATGGAAGTATTGAAAATTTAGTTGTTTCTGGAGACATAAATGCTTTAGAACTTTCAGCTGGAATAGTAGCAAATTGTAATGGTAGAATAAAAAATTGTATGTCAAATGTAAATATAAAGGCAATAGGCAATAATGTTGGAGGAATAACGGTCGCACCTTCATCTAATTCAATTATAGAAGCATCAATAAATAAAGGTTCTATTACTGCAAATTGGTATGCTGGAGGGATAACGAGTAGTATTTCTGGAGGAACAATAAGAGATTGCTATAACTTAGGAACAATAACTACTAATGGCATGGGATCTGATGGCAGAGGTACTGTAGGAGGAATTATGGCAGGAATTAATGATAATGGATACGTAGCAACAGTAGAAAATTGCTATAATGCAGGTACTATCACTGCCAGAGTGGCAAGCACGGCAGGAGGAACTATAGGTTTTCCATATTGGAGAGGAACTTCAAATATAAATAGGTTAATAAATGTAGGAAATGTATATGTGGGAACAACAAAAGTAACATCAATAGCTTATGGGAATAAAGATGCCGGACTATTATTTGGTTATTCATCTCAAGGAAATATAATTCCTACAACCTGTAAAGCACTGGAATCTGAAGAACTAAAAAAATATTCAAATGAAGAATTAAGTGAGTTATTATCTGATCAATTTGTACAAGATACAATAAATATAAATAATGGATTACCAATATTAAAATGGCAATTAGAAAAGCAAAATTAATATTATGATAAAAAGAAAAAAGTTATACACAATAAAAATGTGTGTAACTTTTTTCTAAAATTAAAGAATAAGCTTTAGTAAAAAAAGTTTAATATAAAAGTGCTAAATATTAAAGAAAAACACCTTGACAAACAGCTTGCAGATTGATAATATATAAATGTAGAAATGGAGGAATAATGTTTTACCCAAATGAATATTTAAATAGTGTAAAAGATATAGATATAGATTTATTAAATAAAAATAATATAAAAGGGCTAATTTTAGATGTTGATAACACACTAATAAACCTAGATAGAGTAATGCCTTCAGGGGTAGCCGAATGGGCAAAAAAAATAAAAGAACAAGGGATAAAAATATGTATTTTATCAAATAGCAATAGAATAGGAAAAGTAGGAGCTGTTGCAAAAATGATTGAAGTTCCATACATATTTTTTGGTAAAAAACCACTAAAATCTGGTTTCTTCCGTGCTAGAGATATTTTAAAATTAAAAAATGAAAACATAGCAGTAGTTGGAGACCAAATTTTTACAGATATAGTAGGAGCAAATAGGTGTAAAATGTTTTCGATTTTAGTAAAACCAATAGAAGAGAAAGATTATTTAATAACAAGAATAAAAAGACCTTTAGAAAAATTTATAATAAAAATGTATGAAAGAAATAAAAGAAGAAAAAGTCTGAAGTAATAATAGATAAACCAGAGAAAATAGGAGGAAATAAAAATGTACATTAATGATTTACATATACTAACATATGTTGTAGCAGGGGTTATAGGATTAATTGTAGGTCAATTTATAGATTGGTGCAATTTACGTTTACCAGAGTACAAAAAAGTATTCTCAAAGGATTTCTTTAGAGAATACTTAAAAAACTGTAAGCCAAAATATTTACTAATGGTAATTGTTGCACTTTTATATATAGCACTAATATATTTTACTGGATTTACAATAGATACTATTAAATTTATGCTACTTATACCAATGCTTTTATCAGCATTTATTATAGATTTAAAACTACAAATTATACCAAATAGATTAACACTTACAATTTTTGAGACAGGACTAGTTTTTACATTTGCAAAAACACTTTTATTAACAAATGGAGGAATAAACTTTTTCATAGATAGCTTTCTTGGAATGCTTGTTGGAGGAGGAATTTTCCTATTAATTACACTAATAGGAGGAGCAATTGCAGGAAAAGAAGCAATGGGCTTTGGAGATGTAAAACTAATGGGAGCATTAGGACTTTTCTTTGGATGGCTTAACATGATTCTAATTTCTGTTATGGCATTTTTATTTGCAGCAGTTGTTAGCATAGTAATCTTAATATCTAGGAAAAAGAAAATTGATGAATACATACCATTTGGACCATTTATAGTTATTGCAAGTATGATACCAGTTTATATACAAACACCAGAATTACTTTTGGTTTTGCTTAAAGTATTTTCACTTGGAACATACTAAAAATTGTTGAATTTATAAGAATAATAAAAACGTAATACTTTAAGAAAGGGTTGATGTTGTATGAATCCTAAAATAAAATGGTTAAGAGATAAAATCAATATGGATAATATACAAGGAATGATAATATCTAATCCAGTAAATATTAGATATTTAACAGGAATAACAGCTGAAGGAATTTTACTTATAACAAGAAAAGAAAACTTCTTTATTACTGATGCTAGATATTTAGAAGAAGTAAAATCCATATTAACTATAAATGATGAGATAATTGTAAACAATATTTCAAACATAACAAGTGATGATTATGAAAATTTCTTTCTTTTTTGTGAAAATGTAGGATTTGAAGAAAACTATATTACATACGCAACATATAAAAAATATATTGAAAGATACAAAATAAATAATTTTGAAGAAACTGAATATTTAATTGAAAAACAGCGTATGATAAAAGATGAAGAAGAGATAAGTCTAATTGAAAAAGCTTGTTATATCACAGATTTGTGCTTTAAGCATATATGTGATTATATAAAAATAGGCAAAACTGAAAAAGAGATAGCATATGAAATAGAAGATTTTTTTAGAAAAAATGGAGCAGATGAATTAGCATTTGAAACAATTGTAGCATCTGGAAAAAATTCGTCAAAACCACATGCAACACCAACAGATAAAAAAATTGAAGCAGGAGATCCCATTACAATTGATATGGGATGTAAATATAAAGGATATTGTTCAGATATGACAAGAACAATATTTGCAGGATATATTCCTATACAAGTTCAAAATGTTTATGACTTAGTTCTAAAAAATGAACTACAAACATTAAGAGAATATAAAGACGGAGCAAGCATAAGAACTGCAAGTAAAATGGTAGAAAATGATTTTAAATTAAATGGATATGATTTAGTCCACAGTTTAGGTCATGGAGTAGGATTAGACATACATGAAATGCCATTTATAAATGGAAAAAATGATAATACTCTAAAAGCAAATATGGTAGTAACAAACGAACCAGGTATATATATACCAGGAAATTTTGGAGTAAGAATAGAAGATACAGTATTAATTACAAAATCTGGATGTATAAATTTAACCAAATCTGATAAAAATTATATTATAGTGGATAATGGTACTTGATTTATATAGAAATATATGGTAAAATATTTAATGTTAAATTTATGTTAATTGAAAGGAGAAATATATATGGCAGAAGTATATATGGCAGGAGATTTTAGAAATGGAACAACATTTGAAATGGATGGAAATGTATTTAAAGTTGTTGAATTTCAACATGTAAAACCAGGAAAAGGAGCTGCATTTGTTAGAACTAAATTAAAAAATGTAATTTCAGGAGCAGTATTAGAAAAAACTTTTAACCCATCAGAGAAATTTCCAGGAGCAGAAATAGAAAAAAGAGATATGCAATATTTATATAATGATGGAGATTTATATTACTTCATGGATAATGAAACATATGAACAAATACCACTTAATGCAGAACAAATTGGAGATGGACTAAAATACTTAAAAGAAAATATGAATGTAAAAATACTTTCTTTTAAAGGAAATGTATTTTCTGTAGAACCACCAATGTTTGTTGAATTAGAAGTTACATATACAGAACCAGGATTTGCTGGAAATACAACAACAACATCAGGAAAACCAGCAACACTTGAAAATGGATACAAGCTAACAGTTCCTTTATTTGTTAATATAGGAGATGTTGTTAGAATAGATACTAGAACTGGTGAATATATGGAAAGAGTATAGTTTGGAAATAAGCTTTTCCAAACATAAATATATTTTTAAAAGAGTTTTATAAACTCAAATGGAGGTAATATGGCTGATATTAAAGGAAAATATAAAAAGATTTTAGATGATTTGGAAAAGAATATAAAAAACCCAGAAGATTTAGCTTACTCAAAAGAAAAATTCATGGAATTAACTTTAGTTTTTATGGATATTATTGATAGGTTAACAGCACTTACAGATGCCAGAATTAAAGAGATAGAAGATAAGCAGGAAGAAATAAATAATAAAATTAATAATGTTCAATCAATTGTTGACGAAATAGAAGGGGACATATATGAAGATGATGACAACTATGAATTTGAAATAGTTTGTCCATATTGTAGCTATGAGTTTACAACAGATATTGCTGATGAGGAAAAAGAAGAAATAAAATGTCCTAAATGCAACAATATAATAGAACTAGATTGGAATCAAGAAGAAGACTGCACTGCATGCACAGGAAATTGTTCTCATTGTTATAATGATGAGGTTGCAGAAGATGATGCAGAATACAAAAATGGAGAAGATGAGGATATGTAGCCTCGTCTTTTTTTGAACCTTATTTTACTAAAACAAAGTAAGAGGATCAATATATTGTCCATCCACACGAACTCCAAAATGCAAATGAGGACCAGTTGTAGCTCCATTTGTAGGATTTCCGTATTCATCCGAATATTGATTACCACTTACACCATACACATATTTAGGTCCAACATATCCAATAACCTGACCTTGTGAAACATAATCACCAACTTTTACAATATAATTTGGAGAAACATGGCAATAAGTAAATTTCATATTTCCTGAAGATAAAGTTATTGTATAACCTCCACCACCTAAGAAACTTGCAAAAGTTATTTGACCAGAAGTCACAGCAATAAGTTTGCTACCTTCAGGAGCACCTATATCTAACCCTGAATGATAACTGGATGCACCAGCAGTAGGAGAAGTTCTATATCCAAAATAGGAATTGATTCTTGTATAACCAGGAGATGGCCATGCATAACCAGAAGAACTAATATCTATTATATAGTTACCATCAACCATTGGAGAATAAGAAGCAAATTCATCTGGATAAATTGGAATAAAAAATAGTGAAATAAAAATAATAAAAAATATAATAATGAACAATAATCTTTTAAAAGAAACAAAAAAACTATTAGACATATAACCTCTCTTTCTTATAGTTAATAAATTAACTAATCAAATATCTAATAGCCCCCGAATATATTATTTATTTAGAAATATCTTTTTTAAAAGCAAAAAATTTGCTAATAAAGAAATTTAAAATTATTACAACTACTGTAATTAAACACTTACTTATAATTGAAGGAATTGGAACAAATTCAAATAATAAAGAACCACCAATAGATTCAATAAACATAGTTACAAGCCTACCAAGAATGAACTTACAAAACTCTATAAATCTTTCGCCAAAGCCTCTAGCACTAGAATGAAAAACTAAATCTCTGTTAGTAATATAAGCAAAAAGTACAGCTAAAACAATGGCAATATTATTTGATAAATTTTCATCAATATGAAAAAAAGTTGTCATTATATAAAAAGAACCTATATTTATTACAGTTGTTAAAACACCAAAAATAATATATAGGATAACTTCTTTGGTAAATAATTTTTTTACAAATTTATTTTCCATTATTTTATTGAAAAAACTATTTTTCCTTATTTCTTCATTTGAACTTTCCATATTAATCTCCATTAACTTTTAAAGCTTAAGTTAAAATGTGGCAGGGGTACTAAGACTCGAACTCAGACTTGTGGTTTTGGAGACCATCGTGCTAACCATTGACACTATACCCCTA
>CALXQG010000011.1 GCA_944390515.1 uncultured Clostridia bacterium | reverse complement strand
GATTATTATCAATTCATAACATAAACTTCTTGACTAAATTAATGGAAAAGGTTAGAATAGAAATAGAGAATGATAATCTATTAGGTTTCAAAAAAGAATTCTATAAAAAATATGGTTATGAAGAATAAATAATAGATTTGCAAAAGATTAAAATAAGCAGAAATGTTTATGAATAGAAAGGAAAGATGTTTAGTGAATTTGATTGAAAATGAGGAGATAAACAAGAAAAACAAGAAAACAAAAGTTGTTATGATTGTTATTATAGTATTAGTAGTATTACTCTTAATACTTAGTGGTGTTTTGCTATATATGATAAATAACATACAAAAAAATACGCTTAAATTAAATATTGATAATAAAGCTGTAAATTTTGCAAGTGATATGTTTGTAATAGAAAATAATAATGTATATGTATCAATAAAAGATTTTAGTGGATTATTAGGATATTCACAATATAACGGAGATTTGAAAACACCATATACAGAAGATAATACTAATTGTTATATAGATAATAAGAGTGAAGCAGCATCATATGCATTAAATTCAAGCACCATGTATAAGAAAGTTGCAACAAATGAAGATTATGAATATTTTGAATTGGACGAGCCTGTACGATTAATAAATAATAAACTTTATACAACAATGGAAGGAATCCAAACAGGAACAAATAGTATGATGCAATATGATTCTGAAAACAATCAAATTACAGTATTTTCATTGGAATATGTAATAAACCAATATATAAAAAGTTTTCCAACAGCTGCAATAGTGGATGAAAAAGCAGACTTTAACAATAAAAAAGCTTTAAGATATGGAATGGTTGTAGTAATGAGCGAAGATGAGCATTATGGAGTATATAATTCACAAGGGCAAGAAATTATTGGTACAAAGTATGCAAATATTAGTTTCAAAGAAGATAGTCAAGAATTTACAGTAAAAACAGATGATGGAAAAATGGGAATTCTTTCATCAGATGGTAGGACAAAGATAGAACCAAATTATGATGAAATAAAGCAAATTAGTAGTGAATTAAATTATTATCTAGTAAGCAATAAAATAAACAATAACAAAAAGTATGGAGTTATAAACCAAAATGGAAACATAGTAATATATCTAGAATATGACAAAATTGGTGTAGACGAAAAGAACTTCTTTGCAAATGGATTAAATAGTCCATATATACTATTTGATAATGTTATTCCAGTCCAACAAAACAAAAAATGGGGACTTTTTGATATAAATGGAAAGCAAATAATACCTGTGGAATATGATCAAATGGGATATATAGGAGGAACAAGTTCAAACAAATCGAGCAACAATGTTTTAATTATTCCTCAATATGAAGCAATTGTTCTAGGAAAAGAAAAGAAATATAAAATAGTAAGTTCGTTAGGAGAAGAATATGTTCCACTTATTTTAGATTCTGTATATTCTATAACTACTTCAGGACAAGATAAATATTATATGACTTTTACTAGAAAAGTGGAAGAAGACGGAAAAATGGTTGATAAAACAGAAACATATGATGTAGATGAATATTTTGAAAAAATAGTTAAACCATCAACAACGCAGGAAGAAAACACACAAACAAATACTGTAGATAATACTACAACCAATACTGTTAACTCTACCACAAATACTACAAATCAAACTGAGAACCAAAACCAAAATCAAGCAACAATGACAAATGCTGCATAAAAATATGAAAATATTTTAATATAATATAAAAACTATAATACAAAATTAAAGTATTATAGTTTTTTGCGTTCTAAAACCATTTATAAAGAATATAAATATAATTAAATTCAATATAAATGGGAGGAATGAATATATGGATTTAGCAAATATAACATCCACTAATAATGAAAATATGGCATCAAAAGATAAAAATAAAAACTTTTTAAAAATATTAAAAGGAAGTATAATATCAATTATATGTACACTAATATTATTAACTATTTATGCAACAATTTTGTCATCTACAGATATAGCAGAAAGCACAATAGTTCCAGTAGTTCTAGTTATTACAGGGATAAGCATATTAATTGGAAGTTCAATGAGTAGTATTAGTATACAAAAAAGAGGAATATTAAATGGAGGGTTAGTTGGTTTAATTTATGTTGCATTTCTATACATAGCTTCTAGCATATTAGGAATAGGTTTTGAAATAAATATAAATACAATTATAATGTTTGCAGTAGGAATAATAGCTGGAATGATAGGAGGGGTAATAGGCGTTAACATGAAAATGTCACGATAGTTACAGATAAAAAGATATTTTCTTAAATATAATAATGTTTGTATATTAAAAAGTTATCTACAGAAAATATTGACCCGTGGATAACTTTTTCTATATTGTGTAGGAACAAATTTATAAAAATCACCTGTATTTATTGATAAAATTAATATAATGTGGTATATTTTTCCAAGAATAAAAATACTAAAGAAATTGCTTTTTATGTACAAAAAAGAAAACAGAAGGGATGAAAGAAATGGATAAAATAGCTGTACTAATACCATGTTATAATGAATGTAAAACTATAGAAAAGGTAGTAAATGATTATAAAACTGCCCTGCCAGAAGCACAGATATATGTATATGATAATAATTCAACAGATGGAACAGATGAATTAGCAAAAAAAGCGGGAGCAATAGTAAGATATGAGAAAAAACAAGGAAAAGGGAATGTGTTAAGAACTATGTTTAGAGAAATAGACGCTGAGTGTTATATTGTAACTGATGGGGATGATACTTATCCTGCTGATAATGCTAGAGAAATGTGTGAAGCAGTTATAAATGAAAAATATGATATGGTAATTGGAGACAGATTATCATCAACGTACTTTAAAGAAAATAAAAGGGCTTTTCATAATACTGGAAATAGATTAGTAAGAAGTGCTATTAATACATTATTTAAAAGTAACATAAAAGACATAATGACTGGCTATAGAGCATTTAGTTATGAATTTGTGAAAACATATCCGGTCTTGTCAAAGGGATTTGAAATAGAAACTGAGATGACAATACATGCAATTGATAAGAATTTTAATATTAAAGAAATTCCTGTACAATATAGAGATAGACCAGAAGGAAGTGTATCAAAATTAAATACATATAAAGATGGAATTAGAGTCATAAAAACAATTGCAATTTTATTTAAAGAATATAAACCAGGATTGTTTTTCTACTGTATATCTTTACTATTCTTTTTAATTGCATTAATGCTTGGAATACCAGTCTTAATAGAGTATTTTAATACTGGACTTGTGCCAAGGTTTCCAACATTAATTGTAGCAAGTATTTTTCTAGTGGTTTCATTATTATTAACAACAACTGGTATAATTTTACAAGTAATTGCAAAAAAACATAAGCAATTATTTGAAATGTTATTGAATCAAGCATGCATATTGAAAAGGGAAAAATAAATGCTATATTGCACAAAAAAATCAAAAAATTAATGAGGAAAAATGGATAGTTTTTTTATTGCAATGTAAAAAGAACTGTGATATAATAGCGTTGATTTGGAGGAAAAAATGAAAACATCATATGTATTAGGAGTTCCCGTAAGTGTTACAAGTTATGACGAAATAATTAATACAATAAAGCAAAAAATTGTAGATAATGAAAAATATAGTGTTGTTTCTATTAATCTTAATAAGATAATCAAATCCAATGAAAATTCTGAAATTATGGAGATTATAAAATCTTTCGACTGTTTTATCCCAGATGGAATATCTGTAGTTAGGGCATGCAAGGATTTAAAAGATAGAATCACTGGAATTGATTTATTCTGTAAGATATGTGACGAACATAGTGAGATAGGAGCTAAGATTTTTCTTTATGGTGCAAAACAAGAAATTGTTGAAACAGCTAAAAATAATTTAATAGAAAAATATAAAACAATTGATATTGTTGGGACTGAAAATGGTTATATAAAAGACAATGATGCACTAATAGAAGAAATTAACAATTCTGGAGCAAATATAGTTTTTATTGCAATGGGTTCTCCAAAACAAGAAAGGTGGATTTATCAAAATAAAGATAGAATTAATGCAAATATATTCATTGGAGTAGGAGGAACTTTTGATATAATAAGTGGAAAACTAAAAAGAGCTCCAAAATGGGTACAAAAATTTGGAATAGAATGGCTGTACAGAATGATTAAAGAACCTAAAAGGCTAAAAAATGTGCCTTTACAAATAAAATATTGGTTTAAATTAAAAAAAGAAAGAAGGAAATGCAAATGAAAGAAATTAATATGGAAGGAAAAACAATAACAGTTTTAGGATTAGGGTATATAGGTTTACCTACATCAATAGTTCTTGCAAAAGCAGGACATAAAGTAAATGGCTTTGATCCAAATGAAGCAGTTGTAAAAACTTTAAATGAAGGTAGAATACATATTGTTGAAAATAATGTTCAAGAAGAATTTAAAAAAGTTGTAGATAGTGGTAACTTTAAAGCTTTTTCAGAAATTCAACCAGCAGATGTATATATAATATGTGTACCAACACCTTTTAAAGAAGACAATAAAGAAGAAAAATTAGCTGACTTATCATATGTTGAGAGTGCAGCTCATACAGTTGCAAAAGTAGTAAAAGAAGGAGATTTAGTTATACTAGAATCTACAGTACCTCCTTTAACAACAAAGATGGTAGCAGACATTATAGAAAAAGATACAGGTATGGCTAAGGAAAAATTCCACACTGTACATTGCCCAGAAAGAGTTTTACCAGGAAGAATTTTATATGAATTAGAGCATAATGATAGAATTATTGGAAGTGACAGAGAAGAATCTGCTTTAATGGCTAAAAATCTATATGATTCATTTGTAAAAGAAGGAACATGTTATGTAACAGATGATATTACAGCTGAAATGTGCAAGTTAGTAGAAAATACATTCCGTGACATAAATATTGCATATGCAAATGAATTATCAATTATTTGCCATGAATTAGGAATAGATGTATTTAAACTAATTGAACTTGCAAACAAACATCCAAGAGTAAATATTTTAACTCCAGGTGTTGGTGTTGGAGGACATTGTATTGCAGTTGATCCTTGGTTCTTAGTAGAAAAATTTGGAGATAATGCAAAATTAATTAATACAGCAAGACATGTAAATGACTTCAAACCTTTATGGGTATCAAACCAAGTAGAAGAAGAAATAGGACATGACAAAAATGTAAAGATAGGTGTATTAGGATTAGCATATAAACCAAATATAGATGATTTAAGGGAAAGTCCATCTATAATTTTAGCAGAAGACCTAATAAAAAAAGGTTACACAGTATATGGTTGTGAACCAAATACAAAGAAAGAAAAAATTAATGATATAGAAATTAAATCATTAGAAGATACATTAAATGAATGTGACTATTTAATTATAACTTTAGCAAACAAAGAATTCTTAGATGAAAAAGAAAGAATATTTGCTAAAAAACATTACAATTGCATAGGATTAAAATAGATTGCAAAAGGTGGAATAAATGAAGAGAAAAATTTTATTATATGGAGATTTGAATTTAAATATAGTAGATGGTTCTTCTGTATGGCTTATGTCTTTAGCTAAATTATTAGCTAAAGACATAGACAATGTAGTAGATATTTTACTAAAAGAGAAGATAAGAAACAATATACTAGTTAGAGAAATTACACAATATGACAATATTTCAATATTGAATTCAGATGAATATTATCCTAAAGAAAAATCAGTTGATGAAACTAATGTTGTAAAAGTAATGAAAAGAATAGATAATTTAAGGGACTACTCTTGCATAATTGTAAGAGGTTTTAATGTTGTTAATACAATTATTAAAGATAAACAATTGTCAGAAAAATTAATTCCATATTTAACTGATTTTTGTCATGATAAAGATAAAATTAGTGAAGAAGAAATTAACAAATTGTCATATATTTATGAAAACACTAAACAATTTTTTGTGCAAACAACTCAAATGAGAGATTATTTAAAAGAAGTTTTAAAAATTGATGGAGAAAAATTCAAGCTTTTAAACCCAATGATTTTTAAAGAAGATTTAAAAATAAAACCAAAAATGAATAAAACAATAGTATATGCAGGAAAAATAGCTTTAGGTTGGAACATATTAGAATTAATCGAAATAATGGACAAGCTATATGAAAAAGATAAAGAGATTACATTGCATATGGTGGGAGATAAATTTAATAGAGATTTAGCAGATAGAAAAGATGAAATACTAAATAAGCTAAAAACTATGCCAAATGTTGTATTTTATGGTTCTCTTCCTAAAAAAGAAACTACAGAGATTGTAAATTCTTGTGAATTAGGTTATTCATTTAGAAGTACAAAAATAGATAATGACCACTCACTAGAGCTTTCTTCTAAAATACTTGAATATTGTTTTTGTAATGTGCCTTTAATCTTGAGAAGAACTAAAATGCATGAAGATGTTTTAGGAAAAGATTATCCATTATTTGTTGAAAGTGTAGATGAATGTGTAGAAAAGATACTTACATTCTTCAACAATAAAGAGAAATATAGTAATCTAGCGCAGAACTTAGAAAAATGCGTAGAAAGATTTTCTACAGATAATGTATATAAAAATGTAAAATCAGCATTAGATGTATTTCCTAAAAAGAAAATGAGATTATTAATTTCAGGACATGACTTAAAATTTATTAAAACATTATATCCATATTTTGAAAAAGAGTATGAGCTTACAGTTCAAGAATATCCAGAATATACAAACTTAGATATTACTCAATCAAAAGCTCTGTTGGAGAAAACTGATATTGTATGGTGCGAATGGCTTTTGCTAAATGCACAATGGTATTCAAACCATGTTTTTGCACATCAGAAACTATTTATTAGAGCACATAGATTTGAACTTGCTAAAAATTATGGAAATAAAGTTAGATGGAATAGAGTTAATTTATTAATAACAGTTTCTTATTATTATATGGAAAACTTTATGGAAAAATTTAAAGTGCCAAGAGAAAAAATTACTGTTATAAATAATTTTATAGATGTTAACTCATATCCTATAGAAAAAGAGGATGGATATAAATATAATATTGCCATGATTGGTATCCTTCCAAAAAGAAAAGGATTTGATAAAGCTATTGATTTGTTAATAGAACTTAAAAAGAAAAATCCAAAATATAAGTTATATATTGCAGGAAAGAGACCAGAGGAATTTCCAAATACAAAGGTAATACCAGAAGAAAGGCAATATTATGAAAAAGTAGAAGAAAAAATTAAAGAAAATAAATTAGAAGATTCAGTAATTTTCGCAGGTTGGATAAAACCACAAGACTTCCTTAAGAAAATAGGATATACATTATCATTAAGTGACAAACAATTTCCAGAAAGCTTCCATATTGCTCCTTTTGAGTGTATGGCAAGTAATGGAATTGGATTATCATTAGACTGGGAAGGAATTGAATATATCTATCCAGAGTATGTTATTTGCAATAGTACTTCTGAAATGGCAGACAGAATAGAAGAATATAATGGTGATGATAAAAAGTATAAAGAATTTGCAAGTAAGGGTAGAAAATTTGTTAAAGATAATTATGATTTACCTCTTATATGGGAACATATATCAAAAATATTAGACAATGAAGGAGGGATTTATAATGAAAAATAAAATAATTAAATTTATTAAAAATCATAAGTTCCTTTATAATCTAGCAAAAAAGTTTAATAGAAGATTTAACAGAGTTCCTGTAAAAGTAGATTATGTGACAAGAATAATATATTATGCATATACAATGAAAAATCAAGGTGAAATTGAACTAATAAGAAAACATTATAATAATATTAAGAAATATGATACTAGACCACTTATAATTGTTGATAACAAAGATTTAAATAAATATATTCATAAATACATTAGAGAGAATACAGATATTATGTTTGCGAGTTTAGATTATTTTAAAAAATATCATAAAAATATTAATGCAAATAGAGTTGTATTATTAGATTACAAAAAAGATTATGAAGGACAAGAAATATTAAATTATCTAAGTTAAAACAAAAGGAGATTTATTATATGATAAAAGTAATGACAGTATTTGGTACAAGACCAGAAGCTATAAAAATGGCACCAATAGTAAAAGAACTAAAGTCAAGAAAAGAAATAAAATGTATAGTTTGTGTTACTGCACAACATAGACAAATGTTGGACCAAGTCCTAAATGTTTTTGATATACAACCAGATTATGATTTGGATATTATGAAACAAGGTCAAACTTTAAGCGATATAACATCAAGAGTATTAGTAGGCTTAGAAAATGTTATAAAAGAAGAAAGACCAGACATTATATTAGTTCATGGAGATACAACTACGACTCTTGCAGGAGCAATGGCTGCATTCTATAATCAAGTTAAGATAGGACATGTTGAAGCAGGTCTTAGAACTTGGAATATTCAATCTCCTTTTCCAGAAGAAGCAAATCGCCAAATGGTTGATTGCATTACAGATTTTTACTTTGCACCAACAGAAAAGAGTAAGGAAAACCTTTTAAAAGAAGGAAAAGATGAAACTAAGATATATGTTACAGGAAATTCTGCAATAGATGCTTTAAAAACTACTGTAACTAAAGAATATAAAAATGAAATTCTTGATTGGCTTGGAGAAGACAAATTGATTTTACTTACAGCTCATAGAAGAGAAAATCTAGGAGAGCCAATGAGACATATGTTTAGAGCTATTAAGCGTGTAATAGATGAAAATGAAGGATATAAGGTGGTATATCCAGTACACTTAAATCCATTAGTAAGGCAAGTTGCAGATGAAGTATTTAATGGAGATGAAAAAGTAAAATTGATTGAACCACTAGAAGTTATAGATTTTCATAATTTCTTAAACAAAGCACATATAATTCTTACTGATAGTGGTGGAATCCAAGAAGAAGCTCCTTCTCTAGGAAAACCAGTATTAGTTTTAAGAGATACAACAGAAAGACCAGAGGGAATTGAAGCAGGAACACTAAAACTTGCTACAACAGATGAAAATAGAATTTATGAATTATTAACAGAATTGGTTAACAATGAAGATGAGTATAATAAAATGGCTAAGGCTACAAATCCTTATGGAGATGGTACAACTAGTAAACAGATTGCCGATATAATTATTGAAAATATGAAAGGAATTTGAAATGGAAAATGCAATAGAAGTTAAAGATTTGCATGTGAAGTATAGAGGACTTAAGAAAATGTCTATTAAGCAATCACTTGCAAAGTTTAAATTGAATAGAATTGAAGTTTTTGAAGCACTAAAAGGGGTTAGTTTTAATGTGGAAAAAGGAAAAATTCTTGGTATTGTAGGAAAGAATGGAAGCGGAAAGTCTACATTATTAAGAGCTGTTGCAGGTATCTTTGCTCCAGATTCAGGCTCTGTAGATTTAAAGGGAAATTCAGTGTCTCTTATGTCTATAGGTGTTGGTTTTCAAACTAAATTAACAGGATTTGAAAATATTATTTTGTGTGGACTATTATTAGGATTTACAGAAGAAGAAATTAGAAAAAAAATTCCTGAAATCATAGAATTTTCTGAATTGGGAGATTTTATTTATAAACCAGTTAAAACATATTCAAGTGGTATGTATTCAAAATTGTCTTTCTCAATTACTGCCATATTAGAAACAGATATTATGCTTATAGATGAGGTCTTAAGTGTAGGTGATATTCATTTTAAAGAGAAAAGCAGTAAAAAGATGCATGAAATAATTCAAGATGAATCTAAAACAGTTATAATCGTATCACATAGTATGAGTACAATAAAAGAGTTATGCGATGAAGTATTATGGCTAAATGATGGAGTTCTAATAGAAAGAGGAGATACAGAAACTGTTACAAAGCATTATGAAGAATTTATGGAAAAATTGGGAAAGAATAAATAATATGAGGAGGTAATAATGAAGAGATTTTTTAGCAATATAAGAAAATATTATAAATATGCAGTATATCAAGCTAAAGCGGAACTTAAATCAGAGATTGCTAATTCATATTTGAACTGGATTTGGTGGTTTTTAGATCCAATATGTTATATGCTTATTTATACATTTATAGTAGAAGTTGTTTTTAGAACAAGTGAACCATATTTTCCAGTATTCGTATTTTTAGGCTTAACAGCATGGGATTTATTTAATAGAACATTAACTGGAAGTGTTAAGTTAGTAAAGAATAATGTGGGAACAATAAATAAGGTTTATGTACCTAAATATGTATTTTTAGTATCAAAATCTTTTGTATTTTTATTTAAATACATAATTTCATTTGCTGTAACAATAGCACTTATGATTGCATTTCAAGTTCCATTTACATGGCAGATACTTAATTTCCCACTAATATTACTTTGCCTATACACAGTATCTTTTGGAATGGGAACAATACTTCTACATTTTGGAGTGTTTGTAGAAGACTTATCAAATGTTACCAATATTTTGTTAAGATTAGTATTCTATTTTTCAGGAATATTTTATGCAATATCAACAAGAATACCAAAACCTTTAAGTTCAGTAATGCTAATTTGCAATCCAGTTGCATTTTGTATAAATCAGTTTAGAAAGATATTTATTAGTGGTGTTGCACCAAATTATATTGGCTTATTATTATGGTTTTTGATGGGATGTGTATTAACTGCAATTGGAGTTAAATTAATACATAAATATGAAAGCAGTTATGCAAAAGTTGTTTAGAATGTATAAGATATAATTTTGAATAGAAAGAGAATTAAGGGGAATGTCAAAAGTTCAGTATAATATTAATTTAGAATTGAATCAAAATAAATTAATTATCAAAATAAATGATTTAGATAGTTCTTGGATGATAAGAGGATATTATTTATATAAAGATGGTTTGTTGAGCAAAAAAGTAGTAAAAGATAATTTGGAAGATAATTATGAATTTACATTAGAGAATGATGGACTTTATTTTGTAAAAGTTTTTGTGAAAAAAGATGAAGAAATGGTAAGTAAAAATTCACTAGTTGTTTCATATTTTAAAGATGAGACAACTAATGAATTTGAAAAATTTTTACAAGAGAAAGATAATAGCTTTAAAAGAATCAAATTATTCAATGCTAAAAAGCCATTTGAAGGATTTGCATTTATAATGTCAAAAACGAAGATTAATAAATGGCAAATTATAAAAAACTTACCAATCAATTTTGGAGTAAAAAGTTTTGATAAGGGAAGTAAAGTAATAATATCTTCTAGCCAAATAAAGGGTAATAATCCACTCATATTATCTGGTTATGGAAAGTTTGAAAATGATTTCGTAGTTGGAACTAAAGAAGCAAATAAAAATAATAATTTACGTGATTTATATGAAGGAATAGGAAATTTTTCTTTTTTGTTAAAAAAAGAAAATAGGATTACTATTGGAAAAGATTTTTTTTCAATGGGAAGAATATTTTATTATACAGATGAAACATATACTGTTATTGCAAATGAATATCATTTATTACTTGTTTTAATGAGTATTTTAGACATTAAAATGAATATAGATGAAGAAGTTGCAATTGCTAATTTTGCATATTTTAAAGGTTTAATTTATGAACAACATTTATCTAGAAAGATGGATGTAAAGGGAATAGAACAATTACCTATAGATAAATATATATTGATAGAAAATAATGAATTGAAATTAATTGATACATCTATGGTTAATATGTTAGAAGAAGAGTTTAACATTAATTCTTATGAGAAATTATTGAAAGAAGCGGCACAAGATATTGAAGACAACATTAATATTGTATACAATTTGGATAGATTTAAGAATGTAATTGTAGATATTACTGGAGGAATGGACTCAAGGATAGTATATTCATGCATTACAAGTATTAAAGACACAAAAAACAAAATTAAACTATATACATTTGATGACAAAAGGACAAATGATATTAAAGTTGCAATACCTTTAAGTAATTTATATAACTATCCTTTTGAAACAGTTCCAGTAAAAATTGAACTAGATGAGCTTGAAAAGGAAGAAGAGATTACTAGAAGCCTTAATATGGGAGTATATTTTTATAGAGATTTTTATAAAGGTAGAAAATATTCTAAAAATACTATTAGACTACTTGGTGGTGGTGGAGAGGCTATTGCTAGACCATACTATACAAGATACTTACAAAATGACGAACTAACTAATATACACGATGAATTAAGTTTTACAACTGAGCTATTTAGCAGAAAGCCTGAATGTTCTTTATTGCCAAACGAGAATGGAATAGAAGATTGTATTAAAGTTTTTGCAAAAGAACTTTCCAATACACTAGGCGATAATCCATTTAAAAAATATGAAAATACATATGCATTTTTAAGATGTGGACCTCATTTTAGTCATAAAGGAATTATCACTAAAGGTTTTTTAGAATGGAATCCAATATTTTCTAAAAAATTATTTTATTTAAAAATGAAAACATTTAGTATATTTAAGAACAGTAAACTTGCTTTTGATTTAATAAAATACTTTAATCCTAATTTAGTAGGTTTACCATATGAAAAAGATATTAATAATGAAGAATATAGCACAATAAAAGATATATTGATAAAAAATGAAAATGAAACAAAAAATGAAAATATAAATTGGAGTACAGATACTTCAAAATGGGAAAAAGCAAATATTCAAAAGAAAAAAGTAACAACATATTTGAAAAATGAGAAAGTAGAGGCAAATAGAGATTATTATTATAATGGAATAATAACTGCTTTTAAATATGTTATGAATAATTGTAGTGAGTCATTAAAGCAAGCTTTAGGATTACCAATATATCATTGGATAAAAAATAATAAAGATAGTGAAAATGATTTAAAAACAATATTTAATAAAATGAATTCATTGGCAGACCAAATAAGAATTATTAATAATAGAAAAAAGTGGTGATAATATAGAATGAAAGAGAAAATAAAAAAGATTATAAAAAACAATGAGTATTTGTATAGTTTAGTAAAGAAAGTAAGAGGAGAGGTAAATAATATGTTGGAAAAAGAAAAATATGATATCAAATTATCTTTAAATGATAATAATTTAAAAGTAGAGGTAAGTAATTTACAAGAACCATGGTTTATTAGAGGGTATTATTTATATAAAGATGGAAATATAGTAAAAAAGATTGTTAAAGATAATTTAGATTCAATATATAATTTTGAATTAAAAGAAGATGGAATATACTTTATAAAAGTATACATCAAAAATGGTGAAAATATGCAATCAACAAATTCTAGTCCAATAGCATTTTTCAATAATGATACAAGAGAAAAATTTGAAAAATTATTAAATAAAAAAGAAGAGAAAAAATATAGAGAAAAATTGGATTTATATCCTTTAAGACCACCTTTTCAAGATTTTGCTTTAGTTATAACAAATGATGAACTAGATGAAAAGAAAATACTTAAAAACTTACCTAAGAAATTTTGCTTTACTAAAAGTAATATATCAAATCAAAATGCTTACATTTTTTCTTCAAATGAGTTGGTAGATAAAGACAACTCAAAAATAGCTTTTTCAGGATTTTGTAAATATGATAATGATATATTGATTGGTAGCAAAGAAATACATGATATGGATAAACCAGAAGAATTAGTAGAAGCTATAGGAAACTTTACATTTTTAGTTAAAAAAGAGAATGATTTTATTATAGGAAGAGATTATTTTGCTACAAATAGTGTGTACTACTATAATACACCTGAATTGACAATTGTTTCAAATGAATATCATTTGTTATTAATACTATTATCTGAATTTAATGTTAATCTAGAAATAGATGATGATATTGCAATAGCTAATTTGTGTTTTTGCAAGGGACAGTTATTTGAACAGCACTTATCAAAGAAAATGGAAGTAAAAGGAGTTAATCAGCTTCCAATAGAAAAATATATATTAATTAAAGATGGAAAATTTGAATTAAAAGATACATCTCTTGTAGATTTATTAAATAAAGAGTTTGACATGAAAGATTATGAGACTTTATTAAAGCAGGCAGCCAAGGAAATAATGGACAATATAGAATTAGTGTACAATTCAGAAAAAATCAAAAATGTTTTAGTTGACGTAACTGGAGGAACTGATTCTAGAGTTGTATTCGCAGGAGTAACTAATATAGATGACAAAGAAAATAAAACACAAATTCATACAGCTGATGATAAGAGAACAAATGACATTACAATAGCTGTTCCTTTAAATAATTTATATAATTTTAAATATGATATTATACCAGAAAGCATTGAACTAGAAAAGGCAGAAGACGGACAAAAAATACTCAGAAGCCTCAATATGGGAACATATTACTATATAACTAGATATATAGGCAGAAGAGATGCTGATAATACTGTAAGACTAATGGGTGGAGGAGGAGAAGCAATAGCTAGACCTTATTACACCAAATATCTATTACATGATGAAATTAGCAAAATAAATGATTCTAGAGATTTCATGAGAGAATTTGTTCATAGAAGAATGGAAAAATGTTTACTTGGAGAAAACGGAATTAAATCTTGTATAAATGTTTTTGGAGATGAAATAGATAATACAATTGGAGATAGTGTTTTGCAAAAATTTGAAAACACATATATGATGCTTAGAAGCGGTTCACATTTAAACCATAGGGGAAATCAAACCGCAGGATTTATAGAGTGGTTTCCAATATATTCTAAAACAACATTTTATTTAAAAATGAAGACTTATGATTTATTTAAAGGAAATAAATTGGTTTTTGATTTAATCCAATATTTGAATCCAGTAATGTCAATTATGCCATATGAGAAAAAAGAAAATAATGATGAATATAATAGAATTAAAGATACTTTACTTAATCAAGAACCTCGTTTAAAGAATTTGAAAATATCTTTAAATACTGATGATACAAATTGGAGAGAATCTAATATAGAAAAAGAAAAAGTAACAAAAGTAAATAAAGTTAGAAAAACTTCTTTAAATAGAGATGAAAAATATGAAGAATTATCTAAGATTTTTATTTACTTAATGCAAAATTGTAGTGAAAAATTAAGAAAAGAAGTAGGATTGCCTTTATTTCATTTAATAGAACAAAATAAAGATAGTAAAGAAGATATAAATCTGCTATATAATAAAATATTTTCATTAGTTGACCAAATTAATTTGATAAAAAAATAACCTAAAAAAGAAAACCTTTATTGGTTTTCTTTTTCTAATTTGTGATATACTTTTTTACCTTTTCTTAAAATAGCATATCCATCTTTAAAATCATTATCATTTAAAACATAATTTGTATCAGAAATTTTTTCATCATTTAAACTAATACCACCTTGAATAATTAATGTTCTAGCTTGTCCTTTAGAAGGAGCCATTCCAGTTGTAATTATAGCATCTAAGATAGAAATGTTTGAGCTTACTTTAGAGGTTGGCATATTATCTAAAGAACCATTACCCTCAAAAAGTGCTTTAGCTGATTCCTCAGCTTTTTTTGCTTCTTCTTCTCCGTGGATTAATTTAGTAATTTCAAAGGCTGCAACTTTTTTTGCTTCATTTATATTTTCATCTTTTAAACTTGATAATCTATTAATTTCGTCCATTGGAAGAAAAGTAAGTAAAGATAAAACAGTTTTTACATCGCTATCTGCTATATTTCTCCAGTATTGATAAAATTCATAAGGAGAAGTTTTTGTACTATCTAACCATAATGCACCTTTTTCAGTTTTTCCCATTTTCTTTCCTTCTTTAGTAGTAAGAAGTTTAAATGTTAATCCATATGAATCAGAATGTCCAATTCTTCTTATTAAATCAACTCCACCTAAAATATTAGACCATTGGTCATTTCCGCCCATCTGAAGTTTACATCCATAAGTATTGTATAAATGTAAGAAATCGTAAGACTGCATAAGCATATATCCTAATTCAAAAAATGTTAGACCTCTTTCCATTCTTTGTTTATAACATTCTGCTGCAAGCATTTTATTTACAGAAAATAGAGAACCAATATCTCTCATAAATTCAACAAAATTTAAGTTTAATAACCAATTTGCATTATTTACTACAATTGCTCCATTTTCTCCTTCAAAACTTATAAATTTTGATAATTGCTTTTTAAAACATTCAACATTATGATTTATTTCTTCTTTTGTCATCATTCTTCTCATATCTGTTTTTCCAGATGGATCACCAATACTTGCTGTGCCTCCTCCAATTAGTATAATTGGTTTGTGACCAGCTTTTTGCATATGTGCTGCAACCATCATTGATACGAAATGGCCAACATGCAAACTATCAGCAGTAGGGTCAAAACCTATATAAAATGGAATAGAACTATTGTCTAAAATATCTTTTACTTCTTCATGAGTAACTTGTTCAATATATCCTCTTTCCATTAATTCTTCATAAATTTTTGACATATGTATCATTCCTTTCTATTCCTCTATAAAATCTAGATAATATTCTATCACAAATTTGCCTAAAAACCAAGATATATTTTGAACTTTTTGCATATAGACAAATAGAAGAAACTGATATATAATGTATACTGACAAAAGGTAATATTAAAAAGAAACTGGCAAGGAGGCTTAAATGCAAGAGAATAAAAAGAAATTTATTAGAAATTTTAGCATAATTGCACATATAGACCATGGAAAATCAACATTGGCAGATAGACTAATTGAGATGACAGGAGTTTTATCGTCTCGTGAAATGGAAAGTCAAGTTTTAGATAATATGGATATAGAGAGAGAAAGAGGAATCACAATAAAATCGCAAGCAGTTAAAATGATATATAAAGCAAAAGACGGAAATGAATATGAGCTAAATTTAATAGATACTCCAGGACATGTAGATTTTAATTATGAAGTATCAAGAAGTTTAGCTGCTTGTGATGGAGCTGTATTAGTTGTTGATAGTACACAAGGAGTGGAAGCACAAACTCTTGCAAATGTATATTTAGCAATTGATAATAATTTGGAGATTTTACCTGTTATAAATAAAGTAGATTTACCAAATGCAAGACCAGATGAAGTAAAGGAAGAGATAGAAGATATTATTGGAATACCTGCACAAGATGCACCATGTATTTCAGCAAAGACCGGATTAAATGTAGAAGAAGTTTTGGAAAGAATAGTATCTGATATTCCTGCTCCAAAAGGAGATGAAAATGCACCACTTAAATGCCTAATATTTGATTCAATTTATAATGATTACAAAGGCGCAATTGCATATGTAAGGATTAAAGATGGAACTGTAAAAGTTGGAGATGAAATTATGCTTATGTCCAATAGAAAAACTTTTACAGTTACAGAAGTTGGATATTTTGAGCCGGGCGCATATTCACCAAGTGATAAATTAGAAGCAGGTGAAGTTGGATATATTTCTGCAAGTATAAAGAGTTTATCTGATATTAGAGTTGGTGATACAATCACATTAAAAGAAAATCCAGCAAATGATCCATTACCAGGATATAAAAAAGTTAATCCAATGGTGTATTGCGGAATTTATCCAGTAGACGGAAGTGATTATGAAAATTTAAAAGTAGCTTTAGAAAAGTTAAAATTAAATGATGCCGCTTTAGAGTATGAAGCTGAGTCTTCTGGGGCTTTAGGATTTGGATTTAGATGTGGCTTTTTAGGTTTATTACATTTAGAAATTATAGAAGAAAGATTGGATAGAGAATTTGATTTAAGCTTAATCACAACTTCTCCATCTGTTATATATAAGGTTCACAAAACTGATGGACAAGTTATAGAATTATATAATCCAGCAGATTTACCACCAACAAGTGAAATATCATATATGGAAGAGCCTATGGTAACTGCAGAAATACTAACACCAAAAGAGTTTGTAGGAAATATAATGGAAATCTGTCAAAACAAACGTGGAATATATATTGATATGAAATATTTGGATGAAAATAGAGTTACATTAATATATGAACTTCCACTAAATGAAATTATATATGATTTCTTTGACCAATTAAAATCTAGAACAAAGGGATATGCATCTTTTGATTATGAATTTAAAGAATATAAGAGGTCTGATTTGGTAAAATTAGATATACATGTAAATGGAGAACCAGTAGATGCCTTATCATTTATAGTTCACAAAGATAATAGCTATGAACGTGGAAGAAAGATGGTTGAAAAGTTAAAAACAGTTATACCTAGACAATTATTTATAATTCCAATACAAGCGGTAATTGGAGGAAAAGTAATAGCGAGAGAAACCATTTCAGCAATGAGAAAAGACGTACTTGCTAAATGCTATGGTGGAGATATAACAAGAAAGAAAAAACTTTTAGAGAAACAAAAACGTGGCAAGAAAAAGATGAGGCAAATTGGAAATGTAGAGATACCACAAGAAGCATTTTTAAGTGTGCTTAAATTAGATGAAGAATAAATGAGATATTATATTTTTTACTATATTAAATGGAGGGGTTTATGGATAAAAATAAAGAAAATCATAGAGAAAATATTTTTAATGACCAAGTTGAGGGAAGAAATGCAGTATTAGAACTTTTGAATTCTGATAGGGACATAAATAAAATTTATATCTCCGATGGAGAAAAACATGGCTCTATAAATAAAATTATAGCCTTGGCAAAAGAAAAGAAAGTTATTATAAGTGAAATTAGTAAAGCAAAGCTAAATCAAATGTCACAAACAGATAATAATCAAGGAGTTATTGCTATAGTTCCTCCTTTTAATTATTGCGAAGTAGAAGATATATTACAGGTGGCTAAAAATAAAAATGAGAGACCATTTATTCTTATATTAGATGGAATAGAAGATCCATATAATTTGGGGGCAATTATAAGAACAGCAGAAACAGCAGGAGTACATGGAATTATTATTCCAAAAAGAAGGGCTGCTACCGTAAATAGTACAGTTACAAAAGTTTCGGCAGGAGCTGTAGAACATATGAAAATCGCAAGAGTAAATAACATAACAGAAACAATAAAATATTTGAAAGAACAGGATATTTGGATTTATGGAACAGATATTAACACTAATAAATACTATTATCAGGAAGATTTTACAGGAGGAATAGGAATTGTAATTGGAAGTGAAGGATTTGGAATGAGTAGATTAGTCAAAGAAAATTGTGACTTTCTAGTAAAAATACCTATGAAGGGGAAAATAACTTCACTCAATGCATCTGTATCTGCTGGAATAGTTATGTATGAGGTTGTTAAGCAAAGAAACAATTTAATAGATTAAATATTATATGAGGAGTCTTGTAAACATGAAAAATAAAAAGAAATTATTGTTAATAATTATACCAATCATAGTTATACTCATAGTATCAATAGTATTATTAGCACTTTATATGACAACAGATTTGTTCAAATCTAATGAAACCTTATTTTGGAAATATTTTTCTCAAACAAAAGAAATAGAAAATATTTTCTATAATAATAATTTAGATAAGCAAAATGAATTTAAATCTAATAATAGTTATACTTCTAGTGGGACTATGTCATTAAAGATAGAAAAAGGAGAAGATAGTTTAAAACAATTAAACATTGAAACTAATGCCAGACATGATAAAAATACAAATAGAACATATGCAGATGCAATACTAAAGAATGGAGATATTGATTTATTTAATATTTCGTATATTAATAGTGGAGATATTTACGCTATAAAATGTGATGAAGTTTTTCAAAACTATGTTGGTTTTGAAAATATAGAATTATCCAATATTGCTTCTAATTATGGAATAGAAAATTTCCCAAACACAATAAATCTAAAACAATTCATAAATTCACTTAAAATGAATGATGAAGAGTTGCAACATATTTCAGAAATATATTTGCCATTAATAATGGAAAACATACCAAAGGAAAGATATATTAAGCAAGAACAAAATTTACAGATAAATGAACAAACATATAATACAGAAATGTATTCTGTAGAAATATCAAGTGAAGAATTAAGACAAATAATTATAAGATGTTTATATAAATTAAAAACAGATACACAAACATTAATTTCAATTAGTAATAAATGTTCAAACTTTGGTTTAGGAATTGAATATACAGACACAGCAGATTTATCTATTAAAATAGATGAAATTATTAATGAAGTTCAAAATAATGATATCATTAATAATGTAAGTATAATATTAAATGTATTTGATAATAATGTTTTAAGGGCAGAAATAAAAATGGATAGTGTGTTTAATATAATATTTGAAAACACAGAAAATTTGGATACACTTTCTATAGATATAAGTCAAGACATAACAAAACTAAATAGAATAAGTACAAATGAGATAATAGATGAAAATTCTTCTAATGAAATTATTGATTTAAATCAAGCAGAAGTAACAGAAGAAACAGAAAAACAGAACATGACAAGAATTATACTAACTAAAGGCAAAAACGATAATTTGGTAAACAATAATATAAAGTTTATACCTAATGCAAATAAAGAAGAATATATTGAACTAGATATTAATATGAGTGATACACAAAATGATTATGCAAATAATTCATATATGTTAACTATAAATACAACGGTAGATAATACTGAAACAGTTACTTTGTCATATGATACTGAAACTAGTAGAGTTGATCAAGTTGAAGAAATTTTAGAACTTACAGGAAATAATACTGCATTAGTAAATAATTATGATTCTCAAACCTTCAATATATTTATGCAAAATTGGATAAATATATTCAATAGTAAGTTAAAAGAGAAATTATCTATTTTAGGATTTAACATATTATAATCTAAACTTTAGAGGTGGAATAAATTTCCACCAACTTTTTTTCTAAAATGTATTGACTTAATTATTGGTTAGTGGTATTATTAATAACAGCGTTTTAAAAAACTAAAATTATTATAAAAAACGCAAATTTAAAGAAAAAATCTAACAGAAATCATGTTATAAATTGATAAAAAACAACATGAGAAAAAAACTTAAAAAAAATTAAAAAAAGTATTGACATTATATAGTGAATTGTGTTAGAATATTTCTTGTCGTCGAGTTAATCGATTGAGAAAAAATAAAAGCACATTGAAAAGTAAACAATAAACTTTGAGAAACCAATAAAGCGGTAGTAAAACTACCAAAAAATA
>CALXQG010000010.1 GCA_944390515.1 uncultured Clostridia bacterium | reverse complement strand
AGTCATCTCAATTAAAACTCTTGCTAATGCTCTATATCCATCAAAAGCTATGTATTCATCTATATCTTCTGGATTAATTACTCCACAATTTTTTAAAGCTATTCTTTTTTGTTTTTTATAAAATGTTAACTCATCTAATTTTTCTACTTTTTTTCCGTCTATATCCTTGCAAAGTAATCTTTCTACTATTTTCCCTTCCATTATGTGTGATTGTATAATTTCTTCACAGTCTTCTGGTCTTACTTGTGCATAAAATGTGTCTTCTGGACGGATTATAACTATTGGCCCTTTTGCACATAATCCAAAACATCCAGTTTTTATAACTCTAACATTTTTTATGCCTTTTGCTTCTATTATTTTTTTTAATTTTTCCAAAATTAAAGGTGATTTTGAAGATGTACAACCTGTTCCTTGACATACTAGAATATGTTTTTCTCTAGTATCTGCATTTGTGTTCTTACGCAAATCTAATTCTATTCTTTTTTCGGCTCTTATTTTGTTTAATTCTTCTATAGACTTCATTTAGGACCTCCTTACTTACTTTTAGATATTACTCTCATTTTTTTCTAATTTATCTATAACCTCATCAAGTTTTTTAACAGTTGCATTTCCATAAACTTCATTATTTACAGTAAATACTGGTGCTATTCCGCATGCTCCAACACATCTCGTAGTATCTATTGAAAATTTGCCATCTTCACTAGTTTGCCCTTCTTCTAGTTTTAGTCTTTCTTTTAATCTATCTAAAATAGATTGTGAACCTTTTACAAAACAGGCTGTTCCTAAACAAACAGAAATATTGTATTTTCCTTTTGGTTCTAATGTAAATCTTGAATAAAATGTAATTACTCCATATATTTCTGCCATAGGAATTTTCAAATATTTTGATACTTCTATTTGTGCAGTTTTAGGAATATATCCATATTTTTCTTGAATTTCATTTAAAATCGGAATTAAGTTTTCTTTTTCTTCTTTATATGGTGCCATTATTTCTTGGACTTCTTGTATTATTTTTTTATTTATACATTCACACATATTTGGCCTCCTTTAATTATTATATGTTTGTATTATATCAAATAGATTTGTTTTGTACAACGAGTTTCCGACTTTTTTTGCAAAAAAATTAGCAGCCAAAACTGCTAATTTTATAGTCTATTATTCAAATTCAATTTCTGAATCAGTTGGGCATATTTGTATAAATGTTTTTCCATCATTTACATTTATTTCATTTCCTTCTAAATCTTTGTATACAGTATTTCCAGCTCTTGATGTCTTTGTACAAGTTATTGGAATTGCTTTTCCATTAGTAATATAATATCCATCTAATTCTTTTATATTGTCTAATGTTTGTCTTCCTTTTTCAGAGCTATCATTTAACGTTGTATTCTTTGCTTTTTCTATTATTATATTTTTTGTTGTAATAGTTTCCCCACTATCCCAGTCAACTTGTTTTTCGTCTCTTGAATAACGAATATATTCTTTTTTATCTGCATCATATTCATATTTTACTGTATTTGCATATGAATATGGAATTGTTACAGTATTTGCTGTCTTTCCATTTTCTAAGTTAACTTCTTCTACTACATAATTTAAGACAGTATCATTATCGGTTGTTGTTCTATATCCTTTATCTGCTGCTATTTTTAAAATTTTCTCTGTACTTGTTACTGCGTTATGTGGAGCATATTTATCGGATACTCTCCAAAAGTCTTCTTCACTATAATTTATTCCATTTATTGCATCTACATCTAAAGTATCTATATCAGATAAAGCTTGTGGACTTGAACCATAATGAACATATATTGCATCATTTTCTAAAGCATAATCTAAAAAATAATGTCTTGCACTTCTTATAGGTCCTACCTTATCTAAATCTTTGTCTTGCAATATAAGCATTAACCTTGTTTCTCCTCCTTCTACAATAATTTCATAAACTATATCCGCTTCTAAAAGCCCTGCTTGTGGCATTGCATCAATATGGTTATCTATCATTATTGCAATAGGTCTTGAATCTCCTGCTAAAGTTTTTGGCTTAGCAACCTCTTGCTCTTCTTTTTTGTTTTCAATAGTTTCTCCATTTGCATTAGCAATTTGATTTTCATTTTGTCCAAATATTTTCATTGCAAATAAAGTTCCTGCAATTAATATAAGAATAATTAAAATAATAACAAATATTTTTGTACTTTTCATATGTTACCTCCATCTTTAAAGTAATATTTTATATTATCTTTCCAACTAATCCTAATGCTAATCCGTAAATTATTAATACCATTAAAATTCCTACACAAGCACTAAATATAACTTCTGATAGTTTATGTACTTTTGCCTCTATTCTGCTTGCAGCAACTAATATTGCCATTACTAAAGATAAAGTGATAATAACAATATTTATAGGTAAACTAGTTGTTAATTTATCTACCATTACCCATATAATTGTATTTGCTGCAAAAGCTAGTGTTGTAAAACCACTCGGCATAAACTTATGATTTAGTCCTTTATGCTTATTAGTTTTAGCCATAGCAATTAATGCTACAATTGCTATAACTACTATTACAATCGTTGAAAAAGCTAAGTGAATTGGTGATGTTATTAAGTTTTTTATAAAATTAATTCCTATTTCACTTATCTTGTCAAAGAATAGGAAATATCCAACAATTAGCGCATTAATTGTTGTTACCACAACTCCTCCTGCTGCTACATCTTTTGCAATTTTTGCTTTTGGATGATATACATCTACATATAGGTCAACCACTGTTTCTATTGCAGTGTTACACATTTCGGCAAATAGTATTAATATAATTGTAAATAGGAAACATAAAAATTCTGCTCTACTTAAATCAAAAAACAAACTTACAATTACAACCAAAACCGCTATTATTAATTGTACTTTTACATTTCTCTGTGTTGTTGTAGCATATATAATTCCATCTATTGCATGTTTCCATGCATCCAAGAAATTACTATTTGAAGTCTTTTTTTTATTATTTTTTTCTGCTTCCTCTATTTTTTTTAATTCCTTTTCTTCATCCTCTAATGTGGTTTCTCTATTAATTCCAAGCTTTCCTAGAATATTTTCCTCTTTTTGCCTCATTATTATTTTATCGCTTTCTTCCATGTGATCATAACCCATTAAATGATAAAATCCATGTACTACCATATATGAAAGTTCTCTTTCGAAGCTATGTCCATACTCTTCTGCTTGTTCATATACTTTTGGAATTGATATTACTATATCTCCTAAAATATCTCCTTGAATATTTACATCTGTATTTTGTCTGTTATTTTTTAAAAATTCCTCAAGTTCATCTTTTTCAAACATAGGAAATGAAAGTACATCTGTAGGTCTGTCAATATTTCTATATTGCATATTTATCTTTTCTATTTCCTCTGGTTCAGTTAAAGTTATGCTCATATACAAATTAGTTTTATCTAACCCCTCTGTTTTAAAGCATTCGTCAACGACTTGCTTTATTGTACTTTCATATTTTTTATTTTCTTCAAGATTTTTATATATAATTTCGCAATTTTCTTTCATAAACTATCCCTTTTCTATTTATACTGCTTTTTCTTTAATTCTATTATGTTTAACTTTTGCTACTTTTGTATATGTTCCCTCTGATGAATATGAGTTTTGCAAATTTCTCATAACACCTAGGTTTACTAATCTATTTTTATAAAATTTAATTATTTTATAATATTTATTTTCATTTGCATATACCTTACTTAAATCACTTGTAATAAATAGTATCTCTTTTTGCTTAATATATTCATCATAATTTTTGTCTTTTATTTTTTCGATTTCTTTATATTTATCCCAGAATTTCTTATATTCTTCTCTTTGTGCTGGTTTCTCCCAATATATTTTTGTACTTAATAATTTTGCATTATATTCTTCAATTATATTAATTAGAAGTGAATATGCCTTTTCTTGCTTTCTAGCAACTTTCGTATCTACTATTAAGCTTCTTGCATCTTTAAGCAATTTTATATAGCATTGTTCTGCTACAACTAATGGAAGACTGTGAGTAAATAATTTTCTGCTAAGTCCAAGTAGAATCATATTTTTTTCTATCATATCATTTTGGTCAAGTTTTCCTACTGTAAATCTATCAAAATTATCAAATTCATCTAATATTTCTTTATATGTATCGTTTTGGTCTATTTCAAACTTTATAGGTAAGATATTAGAAATATATTCTTCTAATGTTTTAAATATTTTATTATATATTTCTTGTTTTTCTCCATCTGTAATATTATCTGCTAATCTAATAGAATAATGTTTTAGTAATCCTTTATATAAAATTTCTGCTTCAGATACATAGAATTTTTTATATCTTTCTATAATCTTTTCTTTCTCATTTAAAACATTTTGATAATCTAATCCTATAAGATATATTTGTTTTTTATATTTATATTCTGTATAACCTGTTTCTTTTAAATGAGTTATTAAATAATACTGTGAAAGTGCTTCTTTCTCAAATTCACTAGCCGTATCATTTTTTACTTTTTTATAAATAGAATCCATAATATGCTTATCTATAGCTTCTAAATATAAAGCATATGTATCATCCAGTTTTTTAGTCAATACTTCCTTTTTCTCTGGATTTTCTGTAGAGTTTAGACTTTCAAAAGTTTTTAACACATTATTTCTCTTCATAGATATGATAATACTATTTAATCCAATTTTTGTTGGTATAAGTAATTTGCTTATAGTCGTACCTATTTTAGAAAAAAATGTTTTATCTGCATTATAAATTCTTAAACTTCTTTCTTCCATTATATCCTTCCTTTCTTTTCATTCGTGTAATAAATTATGTATTATATTTCTATTTTATTTTCAATTCCTATATTTTCTTCTACTTCATATATAACTTCTACCTCTATAAAATCGTTTTCTGATTTAACTTTTACTTGTTTATCTAATATTTCTTTCCCTTGTATTTTGTCTAAGAGTTCAGTTGTTGCTCTTTCTTCTCCAATCTTTTTTGCCTCTTCTTGACTTCTAATTACGATTGTTTCTTGGTATTCTTTATATGTGTATTCTATAAGTTCAATTGGTAAATAAAAATTAGAAAATAACTTTAATTTTTTATTCGTTTCTATTGTATCATATTTTTCAAATTTTGGAACACTTTTGTGCAAATTTATTTGAAAATTATTAAACTTTACGGAATATTTACTTTCCTCATTTCCAGTCTCTTGTTTTACTGTTTCTTTTAAACCTATTTTTTGAGTACTTGAATACCACACCTTTGCTTGTATTTCGCCTTGTGCGTGCACATATCTGGTTTCTGTATATTTTCCTTCCATCCATCCTGCAATAATTATATCTCCTTTTGTTACAACATCGCCCTCTTTTACTAGGGGAGTACCATTTTTAGCACTTACTTTTGTTATTACTGCATCTCTGTCAGAAATTATATTGCAATATTCATCTTCATTAATTATCTCCGGTTTTTTATCTGCTTCCACAATTTTTATAATTGCATTAGTTCCTTTTATTTCAATTCCAACCCATGCAATATCATCTCTTTCTAGTCTAATTTGATTTATAACTTGCTTTGTATCAATTTTTCCTTTGAGCTTGCCTGTACTTAATCCCTGCTTAGATGCAATGAAAATAATTTCATCTTTTGGAATGTTTGTATTTCCCTCTATATCTATATTCCATATAAAATTAGATAAACTAATTATTACTAAAACCATGAATAAAAATAATGCTATAAAGAATTTTCTTTTTTTATATTTTCTTATTACAAATGGGACTCCTTTTTTTCCTTCTATTTTAATTTTACATTTTGTTTTTTTGCATATTTCTTTTAACTCTTTAAATTTAGTGACTTCTACGCATGCTCTAAGTAAAATAGAATTTTCTTTTTTTAAATTCCATAATAAGATATTTTTTGTATTACATATATTTATAAATCTTTCTATATAATAACCTTCAACTACAATATGAACATATCCTTTTATATATTGTAATAAATTATTTGAGTTCAATCTTTTTCCTCCCTTGTGTTACCTTAAGTATCTTCATCATCTGTAATTGTTTCAAAATCAATGCTGTCAATCTTCCCTGTAACAAGCAAATCATCAGAAGTCATCTCTTCAAGTTGTAAATTAAATCCATTTATATTTATAATTCCTATATATGTATTTACTCTTACAAAATATTCCTGATATTCTAATATTCCTCTATAATTTTCTATAAGTAATCTTTCAAAGCCAACAACTGTAACTTTTGGAGTATTTGTACTTAATTCTACAGGTATTTCTAAAATCTCGTCTAACTTTCTTGATTTTCTTTTCATTTTTCCTCCTTTAGTACAATTGAGGGCAGACCTGATTAGTCCTGTTTAGTCCGGACTAAACAAGCCCGTCCCTAATTGTACTTTTTAATTTTCAAATTCATCTAAACTCTTAAATTCATATCCCATATTTTTTATTTCTTTTATACAATAATCTAGTATATTACAATTATCCTTTGAGGTACTATGTAATAGCATTACTTCTCCATTATGAACATTATCTAAAATTTTGCTTTTTCCAAATTCTTCTCTACCTTGTTTATCTTCATTCCAATCTTCATATGCAAATGACCACATAACAGTCTTATAACCTAATGTATTTGTATATGCAACTGTTCTTTCACTAAATTCTCCTTCTGGTGGTCTAATGTATTTCATTTCATAATTAAATTTTTCGTATAGAGCTGTGTGTAATTCCATAATATCTTCTTTTATTTCTTCATTACTAACCTCTGGCATACATATATGGTCTGCTGTATGATTTCCTATAATATGCCCTTCATCTATCATCTTTTTTACTAAATCTGAAGCAGAATTTAAGTAATGTCCTGTAATAAAGAAAGTTGCCTTAACATTATTTTGCTTTAATGTTTCCAAAATTTTTTCTGTATATCCTGCTTCATATCCGCAATCAAATGTCAAATATATATATGGCTTTTCACTATTTCCCATTGTTATTCCTTCATATTTATCTATAATGCTTTTATTACTACTTCCTAAATCTGGTTGGCTATGATTTTTTCCTCTTTTTATTCCCCACTCTATTTTTTTATCGCTTACTAAAGATACAGAACTGGTTTCTATTGTTTTTTCATTCATATTTATTAATGAAAATGAAAATAAAAATACGAATGCCATCATAATAAATTTTGTTATTTTGTTTATATTACTTTCTTTCAACTTTAACCTCCTAATATAACAAAAACTTTTTATATCTTTCTTAATTTTATGACTCTTATTTTAAATTATTCCTATACTATTATGGGCTATAATAAAATATAAAAGTCGGACAAATTTTAAATATTGGTAAAAAAATACGATAACTGTATTTAATGTTACAATTATCGTCATATTATTTTATCTTTCTCTAAATTTATATTCCTATTCAATTTCTTTGTACATTTATCTCAATGACATAGGTATTCGTCATTTATAATTGATTAACAATAAAAATTAATATCATTTACGCCATAAAAACTTTTCCATTCAGATATAATATAAAAATAATTATATTGTATATCCTAAATATCTAAAAAGGTTAGGCACTTTGTATTCCCCCTTTTCTAGCAACATCAAAGAAATATCCAGCTCCTCTTTCAACTACAGTTTTAAATATTGCAATTTCATCATCAGTAAAATGCCCATCTCTTTTTACTATATTATAACTTGGTAGTTCAAATATTACTGTATCAAATCCGTATTCCATTGGTCTTTCAAAACAAACAATAAGATATTCTTCGTCATTTTCTTTTTTACGAATATCAGAAGACACTACCATAGTTCCATCTGCATAAGTAACAAATTCATGCATCAATTAAAATCACTCTCCTTATATTTTTTATCATTTTTTCATTTCTTGTCTAATTTTTTATCAAAGCTTAACTTAAATTTTTCCCTTTAATATGCTATTATTAGTATAACACAAAATCTCTAAATTTACTATATTTTTATATCTTTTTTTAATTTTACTGCATTGAAATTTTAAACTACCATTTTAATTGTCATTAAATTTTCACTTTTTTAAGTCTTAAAGCTAATTTAAAATTATTAGTTTATTGTATAAGGCATCTTTTTAATATATGAATAGAAAAATTTCCAAGTAATGGTAATTGTATTTCAAAAAAGTTCTTACCCCTTAAAGTTTTTTTATTCGACAAATATTTTTATTTTTCTAAAAAATATGTATTGACATTCTAAATTTTTTAGATTATATTATAAAAAACAACTGGAAAATATTGTATCTATTTTGATAGTTTGTCCAGTTTTATTTCGGATTTTATTTTATTTAGAGAGGGGTAAGTTAATGTTAAATTTTGTGCTATGTGATGATAATTCAAGTGCAATTAACAAGTTATCAAAAATGTTGAATTCAATATTTATTTCTAATAATCTTAAAGGTAAAATAGCCTTTTCAACAGATAACCCTAATGAACTATTTGAGTATGTAAAAAACAATACTACACATGTGTTACTTTTAGATATTGATTTAAAGTCATCTATATCAGGTCTTGAAATTGCTGAGAAGATTAGAGAAATTGATAAAAATGTTTATATTATTTTTATCACTGGTCATTTTGAGTTTAGTCAACTTGCTTATAAATGTAAAACCTTTGATTTTTTACAAAAACCTTTAACTAAAGAAAGATTTGAAGAAACAATACTAAGACTGTATTCAGACATATTTGGTAGAAAGACACGTTATATCCGCTTGGATAAAGATAAAGCTGTAATTAAAGAAGACAGCATTAGATTTATAAAAAAAGAAGGAATGAAGGTAATATTTCATACAGATACTAGGGATTATGAAGTCTACAGCTCGTTTAGTAAAATACATGATATGTTGCCTTATAATTTTGTCAGATGTCATAAATCATACATAGTAAACATGTCTAAAATAACGGATATTGATATGGTTAAAAATTCTATTTCTTTTACTAAGAACGATATATGCTATATCGGTCCTAAATATAAAAATGATTTTATGGAGGTTTTAAAAAATGAATACTTTACAAATGATATGGTCAGCATTGACTGTACCAAATGAAATGTTAATTAAAATATTATTTATACCAATAACTTACTTAGATATTTACGTTGGTATGCTGTTTTTTACATCAATTCTTAACATACAAATAAATAATAAAAGAAGATTAATATATGTTCTAACTTATGGTAGTATAGGTAATTTAATAACTTTTCTTGTACCTGCGTCATATCAAGTATATATAAATTTAATCATATGGCCTATATTAGTATATCTTATATTAAAAGGTTCTTTATTAAAAAGCATATTATCGGTAATTATCACAATGGTAATTACTTCAATCTTGGACTTTGTGATTACTCAAATTTCTCAAAATTTATTTAATATAACATTTGACCTAATGATAGTTACACCTATTTATAGAATATCAATTGCTTTGTGCATTTATTTAATTATTTTTATCCTAAGTAAACTAATTAACTATTTTAAAGTAAACATAGATATTTTTGATAATATGAATTCAAAAACCAAAGCCTTATTATGTGTAAATTCATTATTGATTATTGTAGTTCTTGCAATGCAGTTTTATTTAATTGCATTTTACAGTAATACCTTACCATTTTCTATTTCTTTAATTAGCACTTTGGGATTAATAGCTTATTTTATAGTTAGTCTATATAATTTGATTAGTACTTCAAAACTTGCACTTACTACTAGAGATTTAGAAAATGCTCAGCACACAATTCAAACGACTAAAATTTTGCATGATCAAGTTAGATCTTTCAAACACGACTTTGACAATATGCTAAATAGTATTGGTGGATATGTTGTAAGTGAGGATATGGAAGGCTTAAAGAAATATTATAATCAGCTTCTAGAAGAATGTCATAAGACTAATAATTTATATTCATTATCTCCAGAAGTTATAAATCATCCTGCAATTTATCACATGTTAGCAACAAAATATTATGAAGCGGATAAAAAAGATGTTCAAATTGATTTAGATGTATTTCTAGACTTAAATGAAATTGAAAAACGTATGAAAATTTATGATTTTACAAGAATTCTTGGAATTTTATTAGACAATGCAATTGATGCTTCTAATGAATGTGAGAAAAAACTGATTAATGTATCTTTTAGAAAAGATTTAGAAAATAATGTAATTTTAGTTATTATTCAAAATACATATACGGATAAAAATCTTGATACTGAAGAAATATTTGAAAAAGGTCATACTTCTAAAGAAAATCATAGTGGATTAGGTTTATGGAAAGTTAGACAAATATTAAAGAAAAATAATAATTTGAATTTATTTACTTCAAAAGATAATGAATTTTTTACTCAACAATTTGAAATATATAAATAGAAAAAGTAGTCTCTTTAAAAGAGGCTATTTTTTCCTGTCGAATTTTATATTATTTAAATGGAATAATTGCTATTAATCTTTTTTTATTAATGATGCTGGCATTTTTGGTTGATGAAATAAACTCATTACGGCACAAGCTGTATTTGTTGATTTGGCATATTTTTCTGCCATTTTAGCTAATGTTTTTAACATATTTTTCCCCCCATTGTTTAAATTTTATATAATAAAACATTGCCGGCTAATGTTTATTACCAATTTAATATATTTTTAAATATTGCTATTTTCCATTTCTTGAGCATAAATTTCATATCCATATTTATTTTTTGTTATTATATATGCCAATCTAGTTATAGATAATGATTGTAATATTATTCCTATTATCAATATATTTGATATCATTCTATCTGGTATAAATACTGCTACGATTAAAGTTAATGATAATGCAAAAAATGATAATATTTTTTTCTTTTTTCTTTCTTTTTTACTAATTATCGGTACATTTTCCGTATCTGCTGGTGCATATAGGCTGACCATCAGTATTCCAAAAATATATGCTAGTATAATTAATATAATTTTTTGAAAATCTGTTAAGTATAGTAATTTACTTATTATAATATTTCCATAATAAAATAATACTGTTCCTACTAAACATCCTATATGAGTTTTTAAGTGAAATCCTCCAGACATTGCTCTATATGGTAATAGTGCAAAAAATGCAAGTATCATATACCAACCCACACCAAATAGGAAACCTGCGCCAATTAATATGAACATTTTAGGTAATTCTCCTATTATCATTTGAAGACCAAACTTAATTATTTCTTCCTTTTCTTCATCTATTTCTGGCATCTTCTTTTTCATTTTTTCTACTATATAACCACATAATTTGTCTATCAATTTGCTCACCTCATTTGAACTGAGATTATAATAATACTTTTTATGACATTTTTTTCACTTTATATATGAATACCTTATCTAGATATATGAAAAATTGTTTTTTCATTTTTGTATAATATTTTTCATTTTTCATAAAATCTACATAAAAAATAGCAGCTGTTTTTAGCTACTATTTTCTATTACTTTATACTTTCTATATCTTCTAATATTTTCCAACTTCCTATAAATTCTGGTATTGATTTAAAAGTTATTGTTTCCTTTGTTATAGGGTGCTTTATGCTGAGTTCATATGCCCAAAGAGCTATTTGTTTTCCATGTCCTCTTCCTCCATATTTCTGGTCGCCATAAATACTGTGGTTTCTACTTGACAATTGTACTCTTATTTGGTGGTGTCTGCCTGTATGTAAATGTATTTTTAATACAGATAAGTCAATCTCTTCATCATATTTTAAAACTTCATAATCAAGTGATGCAAATTTTGAATTTTTAGTTCCTTCTTTTACAACTTTGCTCATATTATTTCTTTCATTTTTTAATAAATAATCTTCTAGAGTTCCTTTTTCTTTTTCCATTTTTCCATTTACAATTACTAAATATGTCTTTTGAAATATTTTTTCCCTGACTTGCTCACTAAGTCTACCAGCTGCTTTTGAGGTTTTTGCAAATACCATTACTCCACCAACTGGTCTATCCAATCTATGAATCAAACCTAAATATACATTACCTGGTTTATTATCTCTTTCTTTAATATAATCTTTTATAATAGTTAGCATATCCCTATCTCCTGTTTTATCACCTTGAGAAGGAATATTTACTGGCTTTTCTACCACTATTATATGATTATCTTCAAATATTACTTTTAATTTTTGCATTTATTTCTCCTTTTTAGCTCTCCCATTTTCCAAATATACCACATGGTAACACCAATTTTGAATTAGACATTGGAATACCTATTTCTCCATTTGAAAATTTTCCTTTTTTCTTTATATTTAGCCTCAATATATTTTCTAATACTGTACTAGAAATTCCTGTTGTATATGAATTTATTAAAAAGAACAAAGGCTTGTCTGATAAAATTTTAGAACATAATTCTACCAAGTTTGCAATATTATCTTCAAATTTCCATACTTCTCCATTTGCTCCTCTTCCATATGAAGGTGGATCCATTATAATTGCATCATATTGTTTGCCTCTTCTTATCTCTCTATTTACAAATTTAACAACATCATCAACAATAAATCTAACTGGTCTTTTTTCTAATCCTGATGATATAATATTTTCTTTTGCCCAAGTTGTCATTCCTTTTGAACTATCTACATGGCATACTGATGCACCTGCATAACTACATGCGACAGTTGCTCCACCAGTATATGCAAATAAATTTAAGACTTTAATTTCTCTTTTTGCATTTTGTATTTTTTCTATCATCCAATCCCAATTAACCGCTTGCTCTGGAAATAGACCTGTATGCTTAAATCCCATTGGCTTTATATTAAAAGTTAAATCTTTATATTTAACTTGCCAATTTTCTGGTATTCTTTTATTATATTTCCAGCCTCCTCCACCTGATGAGCTTCTGTTATAACGTGCATTTACTTTTTCCCACTTTTCTGGAAAACTTTTTTCCTTCCATATTATTTGAGGGTCAGGTCTTATTAATACAATATCTCCCCATCTTTCTAATTTTTCTCCATTTGCCATATCTAATATTTCGTAATCTTTCCAATTATTTGCTAAATCCATTTTTATTAACATTCCTTTCTCTTTTAATACATATAAATATTTCAATCAAAAAAACTGATTAAGGCAATATAATATTTTTTTATTTTTATTGAAGTGCTTAAGGTGGGGACCAACAAGTTTTCAAACTGTTATGCAAAGGTTTAGCTTTTGCATCTACAGTTTGTACGATGTTGGGGGCCGAAAATAAAAATAAAAAATATATTATATTGCTTTATATTTAGCATTAAAAAGTGTAAATTGTATTATTTTTTATATTTATACATTTGATAAAACATTTATAAAACTAGTAACTAAAAATATATCTATAGCCATAAATCCAATTGTTGCTATTAAAACTGCTGTCATCATTTTATGTCCAAGCATTTTATTAAGTAATTTTGAAATTATCCCATTTGAATATTTTTTTCTTCTGTTTCTTTTCCTTCTCCAATCTCTGCTTGTTGCTTCTTGTCCTGTCTTAAAATCTAAAACAATATCTTTTGCATACTCCATATCTTTACATCCTCCCTTTTATTATAAACATATTCAAGAGGATAATGTTTTATTCATATTTTCGTATACAAAATATTGGCATAATAAGTTATATTTTTACTTTTTTAAACTTTCTTTTATTCTTTTTGCTAAATCTTCATTTATTCCTTTAATTTTCGTAAGTTCTTCTATGTCCGCTTCTGCTATTTTTTTCAGACTACCAAATTTTTTTAGTAAATTATTTTTCTTAACTTCTCCTATTCCTGGTATTTCATCTAATGCTGATTTTACCGCTTCCTTTTCTCTTAACTTTCTATGGTATCCAATTGCTGTATCATGTACTGTATCTTGAAATATTGTAATTAAGTTAAATAACTCTCTTGATAATTCTAGTTCTTCTCTATTTTTATTCATCAAAGCTTTAGTAGAATGTTTATCATCTTTGACCATTCCAAAAATGGGTATGTTCAATTCTACATTATTTGTATAATCGCTTTTTACTTCTTCTAATGCTTCTAGTGCAGCATGTATTTGAGTTATTCCTCCATCAACGAATATTACATCTGGTAATCGTCCAAATCCACCATTTGGATTATCTATTGAATGTTTAATTCTTCTTTCTATAACTTCTTTCATACATCTAGGATCATCTTGACCAAAAACAGTTTTTATTTTAAATCTTCTAGACATATTCTTTTTTATTACTCCATCTTGAAGTACACACATTCCTGCTACCATATTGGTTCCAGAAAGATTTGATATATCATAACATTCAATCTTTCTTGGTAGTTTTTCTAATTTTAATATTTGTTTTAGTTCTTGTAATATTGCATTTTTATCTTTTTCTTTATTATCTAATGTAATTTTGGCATTATTTTCAGCCATTTCTACTAAACGTAATTTTTCACCTTTTTGAGGTGTTTTTATTTCAACTTTTCTTCCTGATTTATTTGTCAACCAATTTTCTAAAACTTGTTTATCTTCTATATCTTCTCTAATCATTATTTTGTTAGGTAATATTGGTCTATCTACATAGTATTGTTTTATAAAGCCTGAAAGAATTTCACTATCTTCTTCATCTATTAATTCATTTAGAAAATAATGCTCTCTACCTATCATTTTGCTTTTCCTTACAAAAAATATCTCAATACATACTTTTGTATCATTTTTAGCTAGTCCTATTACATCTATATCATTTTCTGAGATATTCGATACCTTCTGTTTTTCAGATATTCTTTCTATTGCGATTTTTTTATCTCTTAAATATGCTGCTTTTTCATACTGCATATTCGTTGAGGCTTCTTCCATTTCTTTTTCTAACTGTTTTATTAGTTTATCCGTTTTTCCTTCTAGTACATCTATAATCTCATCTATTTGTTTCATATACTCTTCTCTTGAAATATACCCCATGCATGGTGCCATACATTTTTTTATATGATAATTTAAACAAGGTCTATCTTTATATTTAAAAGTTCTACACTGCCTAATTTTAAATTTAGATTTTATAAATTCTATCATTTCTTTTGCACTTCCTGAATTTGCATATGGTCCAAAATATTTTGCTCCATCATTTAAAATTCTTCTAGTCATGTATACATCAGGATATTCTGCCTTAACATTAACTTTTATATATGGATATGTTTTGTCGTCTTTCAAAAGTACATTAAATTTTGGCATATTCTTTTTAATTAGGTTACATTCTAGTATTAATGCTTCGGCCTCATTATCTGTAACTATATACTCAAAATGGTCTATCAAAGAAACCATATTTTCTATTCTTTTAGTTTTATTTGTTTTTCTAAAATACTGCCTTACCCTATTTTTTAATGAAACTGCTTTGCCTACATATATAATTTTGTCATCTTTGTCATGCATTATATATACCCCTGGTTTATGTGGCAATTTTTTTAGTTCTTCTTCTATATTAAACATTTTATACCCTTTTCTTTTTTTATTAATCTATTTCTATTATACCATACTATGTTCCTTATTTTCCATACTTCTTACTATTTTTTCTATTCCCTTTCTTTTATTATACTTTCTTATTTCTAAAATTTCTAAATACCATAAATACATTAATATTAATATTATTGATATGTTCTTTAAGTATAGTATTAAAATACTTGATATTGCAGTTAAAATTATAATCATTGTTTTTGATATTATATATGTAATTTTGTATGCTTTTTTGTTTCCATATGCAATTTTCAAAATTTCTTTTAATATTCTTCCTCCATCCATTGGATATATTGGTAATAAATTAAATATTCCTATAAGTAGATTTGAATATATTACTAACTTATATAAATATGTATATTGTAAATTTGTATTAATTTTTCCTAAAATTATTAATATGGCGGCAATTACAAAATTAGTTAATGGTCCTGCTAATGCTATTATTGCTTTTTTTATAGTAAATTCTTTGGTATTATTATAATTGCAATTAAATTTTATTTGTAGACCAAATGGTGTTATTCTAATTTCATCTGTTTTAAATTTTAAAATTAATCCTGCAATTAAATGTCCTAATTCATGAATTATTGCAAATATCATTAACAATATATATATTTCAATTTGTGAAGTAAGTAAAAATAAAAATACAAATAGAAAAATTTTTAAATCAATTTTCACACTCATATGATTCTCCATAACTATTTAATCAAAATCTAATATTTGGTCAGGATTTATAGTTCTATTATCCCTTCTTATTTCAAAATGTAAATGAGGTCCTGTTGAATTTCCTGTTGAACCAACCTCCGCTATTTTATCTCCCTGTTTTACTTTTTGTCCCTCTTTTACAAGTAATTTGCTACAATGAGCATATCTAGTTAAAATATCATTGTTTGTAATATCTATATGTTTCCCATATTCTCCTTCTTCTGATGCAAGAGTTACTGTTCCATCTATCGCTGCATATATTGCAGTACCTTCATCTGCACCTATATCTATTCCCTGATGATTGGCAGATACAACTTCTGTTTCTTCTCTTGCACCATATCTTGAAGTTACAATTCCCTTTACAGGGACAATAAAATTATAGTTTTCTTTTATGTATTCTATATCTAATTCATTCTGTGATTTTTTTGTTTCATTCGAACTTTCTTCAGTTATTTCATTATTATTTGCTCCACCAATTCCGCCTACATTATTTACAACTTCATTTAAAATACTGTTTTGTTGTACTTGATTTTGTTCTATTTCATTTGTGCTTATACTATTTTCTTGATTTTCTCCAAATCCAAATTTGTCTTTATTATCATTCCAAAATCCAGTAATTTGATTTTGCACTGTTCCAAAATTAATATCATATGAAAGAAATTCTTTTGTTTTCTTTATTACTTCATCTGAAAATATGTAATTTGTATTTTTAATCAAGTAAAAAATTATATATATAACCGCACAAATTGCAAGTTGCATGAGCATTTTTTTAAATAAAGATATTTTCTTTACCTCAACACTATTAACACTATTCCCTGATACCCTTATCCCGGTTTGTTCTTTTTCTTCTATTATATATTTCTTCTGCTCTTCTAATTCTTTCTTCTTGACTTATTGTTCTTTCCAATTTTTACCTCGCAATCCAATGTAATATTTCTACTACATTTAGTTTTTTATCATTGTCCATCTTTTTTTCCAAAAGAAAAACACTTCATCCTTTTTTTATTTATATGTGAATGAAATGTTTTTTATTCATATTAAATTATATAATGCTAAACACTATTGCCAAGATTGTTGTAAATAAAAGTACAAAATTTAATCTTATAGAATTTTTGTATTTCTTTTCAATTTTTTTCGATTTTATTGGTTTTTCATTTAATCTTTGGGTATATTGTTCCACTAGCATTTCTGCTTCTTTTACAATATATCCATTATCCTCTTTTTTATCTTCACTATTATTTCCTTCTCCTTTTACGTCTATTACTTGATATCTATGTATCTTTTTGTTTCCTTTTAAAATTACAAATGCTTCATCTATTAAATTAGATGGTAAGTTTTTCAAAACCACTACATTCTTTAAATCGCCCATGGCTTTCCCTCCATATATTTTCTTATATAAAGTTTTGCCAATTTTTACTATCTTATACACATATTTCTAATTTTTCTAAAACATTTTTTATTCCTAAGGAAATTATATTTGAGGAATTAATAATATCAAAAATTTTCATTTTATGAAGTTCTTCCATGTTCTTTATCCCATCTTTTAGATTTCTACCAACTATACATTTTATATTCACATTAGAAAAAAAACATATGCTTTTGTCTAATGCATTACCTATTTTTATATATCCTTTCCCTAATACAATATCTCCTTTTTCTTTTATATTGCTTAAAGCAGAATCTATTGTAATTAAATATGGATTATCATATTTTCTATAAATCTCTTCTATTATATCTTTTGAATTTACAAAATTCATTGTATTAGACATTGTTCCATAAACTTTTATATAATCATTTTCAATGTTTTTCAAACTATTCCCTACAGTTGGTCCTATTGCATCTCCTATAACTTTATTAGTTCCAATACACACAAATACTATATTAGAAAATTCCTCACTAAAATCATACATTTTTTCTTCAAACTCTTTTATAAATTTGGAATATTTATGCACAAAAATCTTCCTTTCAAATACTGTTATAGCATTTTATTCCTTGTCCCTAGCAATTATGATACTAACATTATTGTCTTTATTATATTTTTTTATAATATCTTCTGAAAAACTAGCTATTTCGTTTGTTATAAAAATCATGTTATAATTTTTTCTAACTAATTCATGTAGTTTTTTATCTGTTTCTTCAGGATTATCTAATTTAAAAACATCAAATCCTAGCTTTTCAGGTATATTAAAACTCTTGTCATCTTTTTCATACTTTATCCAAGATATTTTCATTTTTCTCACCTTTTACTAGTTTTTGATGTTTTTTTAAAATTATTCAATTATTTTCTTCTTTTTCAATTAATTCTTGTTTTATACTTTCATCTGATATATATTCTAATGCTCTTTTATCATTATCAACAGCAGCTTTGGCAATTGTTTTATCAGCTCTTAATCTTTTACTTGCATATTTTAAAATTAATCCCTTATTTGATACAGCTGTCAAAACAACATCATAGTCATCTCTTAACTTTTCTGATGCATAATATAATTCCTGCCCATTTATCTTTACTGCATCTAGCATTGTTTCTTTATCATCTGCCAATCTATCACTAACATAACATGCAGTCCAACCAACTTTTTTTATTGAAGTTAATACTACTTCTTTATCATCTTTTAATCTACTACTTGCGAATTCCAATGCATTTCCATCTTGATTAATTGCTGCCATTACAATATCTTTGTCATCTTTTAATCTATCACTTGCTAAATCTAGTAAGCTTCCTTGTTTTTCTACCATTTCTAACACGTAATCTTTATCATCATTTTTGTTTTTATCAAAGTCCATTATGCTCACCTATTCCTTAAAATTTATTATAATATATCATATTATTTTTTTATCAATACAATATTTTTCAAAATTATTGCAAAATCCTGCAATTATTTCCTCTCTAGAAAATTCTTGATTAAATTCTATTTTCAAAGAAGTTGCTATATCTTTTATTTCTTCTTGAAATTGTATACTGTTTACATTTATTCCAATTCCTATTAATAAGTATTTTATTTGTTTTCCAATTGTAGTTATTTGAGTTAAAATGCCTCCTAATTTCTTCTTATTATATACTATATCATTTGGATTTTTTATTTCTAACTTAATTCCATATAATTCATATATAGTTTTTACTATATTTTCTGCTATATCTATTGTTAAAGTGTCTAAATTATTTACTTCACATTTAGGATATATGATAAGTGTAAATGATATATTTTTTTCTTTTTCTGAATACCATTTTCTATCATGTGTTCCTATACCTTTTATTTGATTATTTGCTAATATCACTGTTCCATTATTTACTTGTTTTTCTGCAAATTCTTTTGCTATTTTTTGTGTAGAATCTATTTCATCAAAATAGTAAATTTCATTTGCAATTATTTTTGCAATTAGTTTTTCTTTTATTTTATCTTTCATATTCTTTCTATTTTCCTTCCATTATTTTACTTTTATTTTATTTTTATAATTCTCTCAACCTCTCTATTTTCCAATAGTATATCATTTTTAATTTTTTTTGTCTATTTTGTACATAATTTCTTCATTATTTCACATACTAATACAGCAAGGATTAGTGTGTATTTTTTAACCTATATGTTTCTGTAAAATGATTATTATACATGCTATATTCATTTCATATTAAGGAAGAGGTGAATTAAATGGCATTGGATTACAATATTATTGGTGAAAGATTAAAAAAAGCTAGAACTGAAAAAGGATTAACACAAGAAAAATTAGCAGAAAAATTAGATGTTTCAATTGCTTTTTTAAGCAGAATTGAAAGAGGAAGTTCTCATATAAGTTTAAAAAGATTAAGTCAAGTTTGTGATATATTAGGAGTTACTGAAGGTATGATTTTAAATGGTTCTTCTAGTGCTTCAAAAACATATTTATCTTCAGAGTTTGATGCTCTTCTAAAAGATTCAACACCTGATAAACAAAAACTTATTTATAAAATAGCAAAGGTAATTAATGAAGATTAATTACTTTAGGATAAAAATCGACAAAGCTGGACGGGCTTATTTGGTCTTTTTCGGAATATTTAAAATTAAATTATTTATGACAAGGACCAAATAATTCCGTCCCCTTTTGTCATTTTTTCGACAATTTGTATTGCTAATATTAAAGATTTATGATATGATAATCTATGCTGAACAAATTAGTTTAAATATAAAATTTATATAGACAGATGAATTGTCAACTTTATATAATTGTCAATTTATATGTCAGAATGGAGGTTTTTATGGATTATAAACAATGGGAAGGTTTTAATAAATCTGGTGAGTGGACAAAAGAAATAGATGTTAGAGGATTTATTCAAAACAATTACACTCCTTATGAAGGGGACAGCAAATTCTTAGCTGGTGCTACAGAAAAAACAAAAAAATTATGGGATGAAGTTTTAGAACTTTATAAAAAAGAAAGAGAAAATGGTGGAGTTTTAGATGCAGATTGTAAAACACCATCTTCAATAAATGCTTATGAAGCAGGATATATTGATAAAGATTTAGAAGAAATCGTTGGTCTTCAAACAGATGCACCACTAAAAAGAGCTATCATGCCTAATGGTGGTATTAGAATAGTAGAAAAATCAGCAGAAAGTTATGGTTTTAAAGTTGACCCAGAAACAGAATACATTTATCATAATTTAAGAAAAACACATAATGATGGTGTATTTGAAGTATATACTCCTGACATTAGAGCTGCAAGAAGTTCTCATCTTTTAACTGGTCTTCCAGATGGTTATGGACGTGGAAGAATTATTGGTGATTATAGAAGAGTTGCACTTTATGGTGTAGATAGACTAATTGCTGAGAAAAAAGTTGAATTAGAAGTACTTGATACAGATGAATTTACAGAGGATATTATTAGAAGACGTGAAGAAGTAGCTGATCAAATAAAGGCATTAAATGATTTAAAAGCTATGGCTGAAAAATATGGATTTGATATATCAGAACCAGCATCAAATGCAAAAGAAGCTATTCAATGGTTATACTTTGGATATTTAGGAGCTGTAAAAGATCAAAATGGTGCAGCTATGAGTTTAGGTAGAACATCTTCTTTCTTAGATATTTATATTGAGAGAGATTTAAAAAATGGCGTTCTTACAGAAGAACAAGCTCAAGAATTAATGGATCACTTTATTATAAAATTAAGATTAGTAAGATTTTTAAGAGCACCTGAATATAATTCATTATTTAGTGGAGACCCAGTTTGGGTTACAGAAAGTATTGGTGGTATGGGAATTGATGGTAGAACATTAGTTACTAAAAACTCATTTAGAGTTCTTCATACTTTAGATAACTTAGGACCTGCTCCTGAACCAAACTTAACTGTATTATGGTCTAATAATTTACCTAAAGCATTTAAAGATTATTGTGCAGATATTTCTATTAGAACATCTTCTATTCAATATGAAAATGATGATTTAATGAGAATTACTTTGGGTGATGATTATGGAATAGCATGTTGTGTATCTGCTATGAAAATTGGTAAACAAATGCAATTCTTTGGTGCTAGAGCAAACCTAGCCAAAACTCTACTTTATGCTATAAATGGTGGTAGAGATGAAAATACTGGTAAACAAGTTGCTCCAAAATTCCAACCAGTTACTTCTGAATATTTAGATTACAATGAAGTTATGGAAAAATTTGATGTAATGATGGATTATGTTGCAAAAATATATATTAAAGCACTAAATGCAATCCATTTTATGCATGATAAATATTCATATGAAGCCTTAGAAATGGCTTTACATGATAGAGATGAAGATATCTTAAGAACTATGGCATGTGGTATTGCTGGTCTATCAGTTGCCGCTGATTCACTATCTGCAATAAAATATGCAAAAGTAAAAGTTATAAGAGATGAAACAGGATTAGCTGTTGATTACCAAGTTGAAGGAGATTTTCCAAAATACGGAAATGATGATGATAGAGTTGACCAGATAGCTGTTGACATTGTAAAGTCTTTCTTAGGAAAATTGCAAAAACACCACACATACAGAGGTTCAAAACATACTCTTTCTATACTAACTATAACATCTAATGTTGTTTATGGTAAAAATACAGGTAATACTCCTGATGGAAGACGTGCTGGAGAACCATTCGGACCTGGTGCAAATCCATTGCACGGTAGAGATGCAAATGGAGCATTAGCAGTAATGAATACTATATCAAAACTTCCTTATGAATATTCTGAAGATGGTATTTCATTCACATTCTCAATCACTCCTGCTGCACTTGGAAAAGATGAAACATCTAAAGTAAATAATTTAGTAAGTATGTTAGATGGATATTTTAAACAAACAGGTCATCATATTAATGTTAATGTATTCAATAGAGATTTATTAATGGATGCAATGGAACATCCTGAAAACTATCCTCAACTTACAATTCGTGTTTCAGGATATGCAGTTAACTTTATAAAACTTACAAGAGAACAACAATTAGACGTTATTAATAGAACTATCCATGAAAGAATCTAAGTACAAAAGGGGCATCCCTTTTTGTCCAAACTTTTGGACAAAGGGATCCACTCCTTTTTGTTTAATTTTTAGGAGGAAACATGACTAAAGAAATTAATACTAATAATCCAATAATAGGCAGAATTCATTCTTTTGAATCTTTTGGAGCAGTTGATGGACCAGGAATACGATTTGTCGTATTCTTTCAAGGTTGTGGACTTCGCTGTAAATATTGTCACAATAGAGATACTTGGACTGTAAACGCAGGGATGGAATATACAACAGATGAATTAGTTGCAAAAATTTTAAGATATAAAAATTATTTTACCGTTTCTGGTGGTGGTGTTACTCTATCTGGTGGTGAGCCTCTATTACAACAAGACTTTTTACTTGAACTAATTCCTAAATTAAAAAAATATGGAATAAATGTAGCAATTGACACTTCTGGGAATTTTCCTTTAACTGATAAGATTAAAAAGATTATTGACTTAGCTGATTTATTTCTTCTTGATATAAAATGTATAAATGATGAGATTTGTAAGGATTTGGTTGGAGTATCTAATAAACTTGAACTTGACTTTGCAAGATATTTAAGTGATGTACATAAAGATGTTTGGATAAGACAAGTATTGGTTCCAGGAATAACTGACCATGAAGAAGATTTATTAAAATTAAAAGATTTTTTGTCTACACTCGAAAATATAAAAAAAGTTGAAATTCTTGCTTATCATGATTTAGGTAGATTTAAATGGGAAAATCTTGGTTGTAATTATGAATTAGAAGATATTCCAAATGCTACAACTGAAGATGTAGCAAGAGCCAAAAAAATTTTAGAAATATAATATTTAATAACAAAATCCGAAAAGCATAATTAATTTTATTATACTATTCGGATTTTATTTATTTTTAAAAATTATTGTATTCTATACTTTACCTGCTAATTGTAAATCATCTAATGTATATGTTTTTATTATTTTACTTTTCACTACTCCATTTTCTATTGTATATGAGCATAGTTCTGCTCCTCCATCATCTGTTGGCTGTATTATTGTTATTGCATTGTTCTCTATTGTATGTGCAGGTATATTATATTCACTATCTTTTAAAGTATATGTAGTTCCTGCATAATCTGAAATACTTGTTATTTTATTTCCATTATCATCATAAATTATAAATGAATTAGACGCATTTCCAGCAATACTCTCTGGATATACAGCTATCAAAATATATTCAATTCCATTTGATATATCACTTATTTTCTTTACTTCTGGAAATAGCATTTCATATTTACCTTGATTTGTCCATGCATAAGTAATTATACTTTCTATTTCTTTATTACCTATTGTTATATTAACCTTTTCTTTAAAAAATGTTTCGTTATCTTCTTTAGTCTCATCTTCTACGACAGAGCCTTGCATTTTTACTGCAATCTTCTTGCCATTTACTACAACTTCTGCTTCTAACGAATTATTATTTGTATTGTTTTCTGTTTCATCTTCTTTCATTTCATTTGTTAAAATATTTTGTTTATCAGTATTGTCTAAATTTTTATATATAGCAATACCAATAAATGCTCCTATTAAAGCTACTAGAATAACAATTATCACTATTAAAATCGTTTTTTTCATACAAATCCCCCCTTTATTAAATAGGTTGTGTAAACTAAAATTAATATTTGTTTACCTACAACCCTGTATTTTCAAGGTTTATATCATTTTTTTGTAACAA
>CALXQG010000009.1 GCA_944390515.1 uncultured Clostridia bacterium | reverse complement strand
TTTGAGACCTGTGCGTCTGCCTATTCCGCCACATCGACATGTTTTATAAAATTGGCGGTTTTACAATTATGTTAGATATTTGTTAGATGTTTAAATACTTTTTTACTCTAGCAAATATCTAAACATTAGTATTTTCAATACATTTAGGATTTATATATTAAAAAATCCATTTAGATTTTGAGTCTGGTGCGTCTGCCAGTTCCGCCACATCGACTTATTTTATGTACTTTAATATATTAACAAAAAACGAACTAAAATTCAAGTATTTTAGTTCATTTTTTTCAACTTTCTGCTATATACTATTTAATTAGTGCTATAAATAGCGAAAATTCTATATGTTTATTAATAATTCTTTAATATATTATAAGTTGATGTCACCATTTAAAGCATTTAAAATTGGTGGTAACATTTGTTTCTTTCTTGAAACAACATTTTCTAGCATTGCTGTATGATTATCTATTGAAATACCATATGCTTTTTCTACAACTGGTGCATCATTTCCTAATGATATAATTTTTGAATTTGAATTTATTATATCTGTTGCAGCAAAAACATAAAAATCTAGATTTTCTTTTTTGATATCTTCATTTATAGCTTCTTCAAAGTAAACTTGATTTTTAAATATAGAATCTAAATCAGCTGTATTTACTTGTGCTATTCTAAATTTTTTGTTTCCTTGTTCAAATAATTTAGAATCAATATTTATTACTTGTTCAGGTGTAAATTCACTAATGTCTGTTCCTGCTTTTAACATTTCCACACCATAAGTATTAATATCCAAACCAAATCTTTTTTCTAATTCTCTAACAGTTTTTATATCTTGAGCTGTAGTCGTAGGTGATTTTAATACTAATGTATCAGATGCAATAGCACTTAACATTAATGTTGCTATTTTTTCATCTATTTCTACATCATTTTCTTTATACATTTTATATAATACAGTTTGTGTACATCCTACAGGCTCTGCTCTATAATATAATTGGTATGGAGCCACAAAGTTCATTGTATGGTGATCTATTACCTTCAAGATTTTTGCATTTTGCAAGTTATCTACTGATTGTGTAATCTCATTATGGTCTACTAATATAACGTTTTGCCCATCTGCTATATTCTCAATATATTCAGGCTCATCAATTCCAAGATAATCTAAAACATATTTAGTTTCTTTGTTAACATTTCCTATTCTAACTGCTTTAGCATTTTCATTTCCCAATTTTCTTTCTAAGTTTTCCATTACTATTGATGATGTAATAGAATCTGTATCTGGACTTTTATGCCCAAAAATCAAAACTTCATTTTCCATAATATTTTCCCCCGTAAATTATTATATTTCTCTTCCTGACTTTTTAATTATACCATAAAATAGAAAAATAGTCAATAAATAGTATGATTTTTATGATGTTATGTAAATCTCAATTATTGACTTAATTTATATTTTCATGATATATTTTTAATATTGTTACGGAGGGAAAATATGACAAGTTTTAGTTTAAAAATAATCGCAATAATTTCTATGTTTTTTGACCATTTTGGATATGCTTTTTTAGGTCAATTTAGTTTTTTTAATTTAATTGGAAGATTGGCATTTCCTATATTTGCCTTTCAAATAAGTGAAGGATATACTCACACCAGGAACTTAAAAAAATACTTTTTAAGGCTTGTTTTTTTCGCATTAGTATCACAGTTACCATTTAGCCTATTTTTGCATAAATACATTAATAATTCTTTTCAATTAAACGTCTTCTTCACTTTATTCATCGGACTTTTTGCAATATTCACATATGATTATATTATCAAATTATTTAATAATTCAAAATCCAAATTTCATTTTGACAAATTGGTTGGTTTTATAATTGTAATGCTATTTGCAAGTATTGCTCAATTACTTCATACAGATTATGGATTTTGGGGTATTATTGTTATTTTTGCATTTTACCTATTTAAAAATAACAAAATTGCATCAACAATTAGTTTTACTATTTTGTGTATACTAAAATACAGTTTTAATATAATTATGTATGGATTTAACTATATTTATATACTACTTTGTGTATTTACAATTTTGCCAATTTTATTTATACAATTATATAATGTAAAACAAGGAAAAAAGATAAAATACTTATTATATGTATTTTATCCTCTTCACTTATTGCTATTATACTTTTTGTTTTAGATTTACTTTTTATTCCATTCCTCTTTATTTGTTTGTCTTTGTCTTGCTATTGCTAGAGCATAATCCGGAACATCATCTGTAATTGTAGAACCTGCAGCTACAAATGTTTCATCTCCTAATTTTACTGGAGCAACTAAATTTGTATTTGAACCAATAAATGAATGATTTCCAATTATTGTTTTACTCTTATGAAGTCCGTCATAATTACATGTAATTGTTCCACAGCCTATATTACAATGTTCCCCTATTTCACAATCTCCCATATACGAAAGATGTGGGACTTTACTTCCTTCTCCTATTATTGCCTTTTTAATTTCAACAAAGCTACCTATTTTTACTTTATTAGCCAATTTGCATCCTTCACGGATATATGCATTTGGTCCTATCTCACAGTCTTCTCCTATAACAACACCTGATTTAATTGTTGTATTTGGGTGAATTACTGTATCCATTCCAATTTCTACATCATCATAGATATATGTATTATTTACATCTTCTATTGTTACACCTTTTTTCATGTGCTCTGTATTAATTCTCATTTGTAATACTTTTGTAAGCATTTCCAATTGAATTCTGTCATTAATTCCTAGAATTTCTGTATTATCTTCTACAATAACCGCACCTGTTTTTAAACCTTTTTCATTCATTATTTGTATGACATCTGTTAAATAATACTCTCCTTGTGCATTATTAGGCGTAATCTTTTCTAATGCATATAATAACTCTTCTATGTCAAAACAATATATTCCAGCATTTATTTCTTTAATTTCTTTTTGTTCCTCTGTAGTATCTTTTTCTTCAACAATTGCAGAGATATTTCCTCCTTCATCTCTTACAATTCTTCCATATCCTGTTGGATTATCATAAATTGCTGTTAAAAGAGTTGCATATTCTTTGTTCTCTATACTCTTCTCTAATAATTTATTTAAAGTTTCTGGTCTAATTAATGGAACGTCACCATTTAAAACTAAAACTTTTCCTTTTTTACCTTTTAAAAATTCTTTTGCTTGCATAACAGCATGCCCTGTACCTAACATTTCGTCTTGATATGCATATTTTGCTTTATCTCCTAAAACTGCCATTACTTCTTCTTTCATGTAGCCAACTACAGCAACTATTTCATTTACTCCTGCTTTTTCTGCATTTTCTACTGCTCTTTTTACAACTTCTTTTCCGTATATTTTTTGAACTAGCTTTGATTTTTTAGATTTCATTCTAGTTCCCTTTCCTGCAGCCATAACAATTGCCATTATATTGTTTTCCATTAAAATCACTACTCCTTTTAGATTGGTTTATATTATTTTATGCATTCTTTTTATAAACGTCTTTATTGTATAGAAAAAATCGCAAGATTTTTCTATACAACAAGGTTAAGTTTCCTTGTTTTGTGCATATTTGCGAAGCAAAATGCACATATGGCGAAGCCACTTTTCTTATTTTAGCATATAAATATTTTTTTTGCAAATGTTAATTTTTTACAGCTTTTTTTCATTATTTTGTCATAACTTTAAAATTATTTAATATACATTAAATAAAGTTTAGTACAAACATTTTTAAGGGGGTTATTAAATTAATGGAAGAGAATTTAAAATTATACCAAGATATAGCTAATCGTACACAAGGAGATATCTATGTAGGCGTGGTAGGACCTGTAAGAACTGGTAAATCTACTTTTATAAAAAGATTTATGGATTTGCTTGTTATTCCAAATATTGAAAATGAATACAAGAAAGAAAGAGCACGAGATGAACTTCCACAAAGTGCTGGTGGAAGAACTATAATGACTACAGAACCAAAATTCATCCCTAATGAAGCTGTTGAAATAACTATAGGTAATAATTTAAAATTAAAAACCAGGTTAGTAGATTGTGTTGGCTATTTGGTAAATAATGCTATTGGTTATTTAGAAGATGATATGCCAAGAATGGTAAAAACTCCATGGTTTGATGATGAAATACCTTTTGAACAAGCAGCTGAAATAGGTACAAAAAAGGTTATTCAAGAACATTCTACTATTGGAATTTTGGTTACAACTGATGGAAGTATAACAGACATTCCTAGACAAGATTACATATCTGCTGAAGAAAGAGTTGTAAAAGAATTAAAAGAACTTAACAAACCATTTGTAATTGTTCTTAATTCTGATGATCCATTTTCTGATTACACAAAAAATCTTGCAAAAGAATTAGAAGAAAAATACCATATTTCTGTAATTCCAACAGATTGTTCAAGACTTGATATGGAGGATATTAATGATATTTTTGGAAAAATACTTTATGAATTTCCTATTGAAAAGATGAATATTAATTTTCCAAAATGGGTTGATGGTCTATCAGATTCTCACTGGTTAAAAGAAGAGTTATACTCTGAAATTAAAGATGCTTTTTCAGATATCCATATTTTAAAAGAAATTGATGGTGGAATAAGTAAATTACAGACTACCAAAATTATTAATAAGACTGTAACAGAAGAAATAAAATTAGGTGAAGGAACTGTAAATATAAGTGTTAATCTATATGATGAACTATTTTATAAAGTACTAACTGAAATTTCTGGAGTAGAAATTAATAATGAGGGCGATTTATTCTCAACTATTACTACTCTAGCTAATACTAAAAAGGAATATGATAAAATATCAAATGCACTAGAAGAAGTCAAAGCAACAGGTTATGGAATTGTTACACCTTCAATTGATGAACTAATTTTAGATGAACCAGAGATAATTAAACAAGGTACTAGATTTGGTGTAAAACTACGTGCACGTGCACCATCAATACATTTAATTCGTGCAGAAATAGAAACTGAAGTTTCTCCAATAGTTGGAAGTGAAAAACAATCTGAAGAATTGGTAAATTACTTACTTTCTAATTTTGAAGATGACCCTACAAAAATTTGGGAATCTAATATATTTGGAAGAAGTTTGCATGAACTTGTAAATGAAGGCTTACAAACAAAACTTGCTAAAATGCCAGTAGATGCACAAGCAAAACTTCAAGAAACTTTAGAAAGAATTGTAAATGAAGGAAGTGGCGGATTAATCTGTATTATACTTTAATTTTAAAATTAGTGAGAATGGTTATTATATAAATAGCTATTCTCACTAAACTTTTCTAGTCTGCTATTCTATATGAAAAAGTATATATTCCTTCTACTCCCCATAACGCTCCTTGAGCAGCTTTTGTGGTTTCCAACTTAAGTTCTATTTGATTTTCCTTTAAAGTAATTGTTCCATTTCCGCTTGTTCCCCAATTATCTGTGTATGTGAAAGTTCCTACATTTTCTGTAAGTTCAACAATAATATCGTCCAATTTTGCTTCTCTTTGTAAAGGTGCTGGGCTTGTTATATCAAAATCGAATTTTATTTTATTTTGAGAATATTGGTCAACATCTAATTCTACTATATTATCATTTTTTAATGAATTTAGTTCTTGTTCAAATTGTTCAGCTGTTATTAGATTATCTTCCTTTCTATCCAATAATTCTTCTATAAGTTCCCCATTAGTATATGCTTCTTGGCTAATATACCATTGCCCTATATATGAATAATTTACGGCATTAGATTCAGTAATAGTATTAGTTTGGATCTCATTTGTAATTTTTTCATTTTGTATAACATTTTTCTCTTCCTGATTAAAAATATTAGTATTATCTGTTTCTACCTTTTTGAATTCTTGTTCTTGTTTTGCTTGCCAAATAGCAAAACCAAATATTGCAACAATAGCTAAAATAACTAAAACAAAAATTAAAATATTAGATTTTTTCATATTAAACCTTCTTTCTGAGCTTTTTGCTCCAAAATATAATTTATAAGTAGTATAACATAAAAATAAATAAATTGATACATTTTTTCCTTTTACATACATATTTTTTTCTTTTTAGGAAAATATATACTAATAATGTTGTAAAAACAGGAGGAATAAATCAAACAATGAAATTTGCTGATACATTTAAAAAAATATTTTTTCCTATGGAAAGACCTAAACACAGTTTCACTCTTCCAAGCGATAATGAAGTGTCCTCAAATATTGATAATAGCAGTATTGATGCAGTTGATGACATAAAAAATATTTTTCCTAGTATTGATGTAAATATCGAATATATTAAAGTTAAATATAATATGCTTTTGAACAGTGACATAATTCTGCGTGAATTTACTTTAACTGCTAGAAATAAGCAATATAGAGCATTCCTATTATTTATTGACGGAATGACTAATATGGATTTAGTTAACAATTATGTTCTTAAACCCCTTATGATGAAAAATACTGCAAATAGTTTTGAAGGAAATCAAAATCAAGTAATATCAGAAGCTGTAACAAATAATATTACTGTTAGAAAAGTTAAGAAATTTGATATTAAAGATTATATTTTTAATTGTTTATTACCTCAAAATAATATAAAACCTCTGACTGAATTTAAAGATATATTTTATAGTGTAAACTCTGGTAATTGTGCTCTTTTTGTTGATACTCTTGATATAGCATTTGATATTGATGTAAAAGGGTTTAAGTCAAGAAGTGTATCGAAACCTGAAAATGAGGTTGTTATAAGAGGTCCACAAGAGGCATTTGTTGAAAACTTACGTACAAATACTTCTATGATTAGGCGAATTATAAATAATGAAAATTTAATTATAGAAGATTTAAAAATAGGAAAAATTAGTCAAACTAGATGTGCATTATGTTATATGAAAAATATAACAAATGACGATTTGGTTGCAGAAGCTAAATTCAGACTTAATAATATTAATATCGATTACCTCATATCTTCTGGTCAGTTAGAACAACTAATTGAAGATAATAGTAAATATAGTTTACCTCAAATTATAGCTACTGAAAGACCTGACAAAACAGCAACACACCTTTTAGAAGGAAGAGTTGTTGTGCTTGTAAATGGTAGTCCTTATTCATTAATTGTTCCAGCAACCTTTATTGACTTTTTGGAATCTCCTGAAGATAGAAATATAAAATTTCAATTTTCTAATTTGCTTAAACTAATTAGAATTGCAGCTTTTTTAATAACATTACTTTTACCAGGTTTATATGTTGCTATAACAAGTTTCCACCAGGAATTTATTCCAACAGAATTGTTATTTGCAATTGTAGCCTCAAGAGCATCAGTTCCTTTTTCTATTATTTTTGAAATTATTATTATGGAACTATCATTTGAACTTGTTCGTGAGGCAGGTTTAAGAGTCCCCACCCCAGTTCGGTCCGACTATTGGTATTATAGGTGCTTTGATAATAGGACAGGCTGCTGTAGATGCTGGCATTGTAAGCCCAATACTAATTATTATTGTAGCGATTACAGGTATTACCTCTTTTGCAATTCCAGATTATTATTTAGCTTTTCACTGTAGAGTTGCAAGATTTTTCTATATTATATTAGGCTATTTTGCAGGACTTTTAGGAATTGCAATTGGTTCATTCATTCATATATTAATTGCTACAAAAATTCAATCTTTTGGAGTTTCCTATTTAGACCCATATATACCTGCTAAAGGTAATATATCTAATGGATTATTTAATTCACCTGCTTGGAAAAGAGAAAAAAGATCTGATTTTTTAGATACCAAAAGAGAAGAAAAACAAGAGCATATTAGCATGAAATGGAAATATTAGATACAAAAAATAAGGAAGGAGTTTTTTCATGAACTATACGAAATTGGGTAATTTTGAAGCTATTTGTCTGATAGTCATTTTGTTTATAAATCATATAGTTTTAAATTTACCTCAAATGATTTTAGACAATTCAGGCTCTGCATCAATATTAAATTGTATATATATTATGGGATTAGTCCTAATTTTCGCTATATTAATTATTAAACTTTTTAAAAATTTCCTAGGTCTTGACATTATTGATATTTCTGAGTATTTAGGTGGAAAAATTTTAAAAATCGTTGTAGGTATATTGTGCATAGCTTATTTAATAGGAGAATGTACATTTTTAACTAGAATGTTCTCTAAAAATATGCTACTAGTTTATTTTAATAATTATCCAATTACATTTATAATATTCCTTTTCTTGTTTGTAGTAGTCTTAGCAAATTTATTTGGAAAAAGAGCTATTTTAAAATCTAACACTATAATAACACCAATTGCATTAATCAGCATATTTATCACATTTATTTTTGTAATAGATTTATTAAAAATGGAACGTTCTCTTCCCATATTGGGAAATGGTGTAGATAAGATTTTCTTAACAGGGGCAAGTAATATATTTGCTTTTAATGGTTTGTTTTTTCTATTTTTTATATCACCATTTCTAAATAAAAAAGAAGATTTTTCTAAAATAACTTTTTCTTCTGTACTTATTTGTGGGATATTTTTAATATTATCAATAGCAACTCTAGTATACGCTTTTTCTGACATATATGAAATTAGTAGGATATCCCCTATTTATTTTATTATAATAAATAGCAAACTTAGTGCATTTTTAGAAAGGCCTGAAATGATATTTATTTTTACTTGGACTTTAGCACTAATGTCGTTTTTAAGTATTGCAGTAATGTTTTGCTTAAATATTTTCAAAAAACTAACTAAAATGAATGACACAAAACCATTAGCTATTACGGTATGTACAATTATTTTTGTACTCTCCTCTTTGATAAACAATGTTTTTACATTAGAAGAAATCGCAAATTCATTTTATAAATATGCCACGCTAATTTTAGTTTTTGTAATTTTCACTTTAATTTTGGTTGGAGCAAATATAAAAAAGAAGTTTATAGGTAAATCTTAAAACCTAAAATTTATAAAAGGATTTACAATTTATGAATGATAAAGTTAGGAAAATAATTGCAATTATACTTTTTACACTTTTGCTTGTTATTTCAAGCACTAATTATTATGGAATAAAAGGAATCGATAATTTAGCATATGTTGTTGCAATGGGCTTAGATATTGGAGATAATGAAAACCTGAAACTAAGTTTACAAATTTCTCTTCCTAATAGTAGTGATGGAGGTTCTAGTAGTTCTTCTCAGTCATCATCAGTAGTAGTAGATACAATTGAGTGTCCTTCTATTAATACTGGAATTACATTATTTAACGGATATCTGGGTAAAGAGGTAAATTTATCACATTGTAAAGTTTTAGTTATATCTGAAGCACTTGCAGCTCAAGGAATTAGTGAGCATTTATACACACTAACAAATGATATTCAATTTAGAAATGATACTAATATAATTATAAGCAAATGTGATGCCAAAAGTTATTTAGAATATTCTGCTCCAGCTCTTGATAAGGTTTCTGCTAGATATTATGAAATAGCTCCTTCTTCAAGCGAATATACAGGATATACTGAAAAAGTAACACTTAATCAATTCTTTTCATCTGTAACTGATTCTTTTTCTAGTCCTGTAGCAATATTAGGTTCAATTAATTCAAAAGCTTCACAGGACTCAAATTCAAATAATTCTAGTTCTTCGTATTATATAGCAGGTCAAACACCTATATCTGGTGAAGTCAGTGTTGAAAATATGGGTTTAGCGGTATTTAATGAAGATAAATTAGTTGGTGAATTAAATGGTTTTGAATCAATTTGTCATTTAATTGTATCTAGCAAATTAAAAAATGCCCATATAAGGATTCCAAGTCCTATAGAACAGTTAGAATATATAGATTTATATATAGAGTTAAAGAATAATACCAAAAACTCTTTAAAATTAGTTAATTCTTCTCCATATATAACTTCAGATATTAATATAACAGCTAGGATGCAGTCAATGAATAATGATATTGACTTAAATGATGATACTACTATTGAAAAAGTTGAACAAGCTGCTGAAAATTTTTTAAAGCAAAATATTTATAGTTATTTGTATAAAACTTCAAAAGAACTAAATACAGATATTGACTCATTTGGTTTATATTCTTTAAAATATTTTTCTACTACTGCTGAATGGGAACAATACAATTGGCTTCATAGATACAAAGATGCATTTTTTAATGTAAATATAGATGTGAATTTAAGTTCTAGTTATTTGTTAGTGAGTACTTAAATAAGAAAGGATTTTTATGAATTTTATAGTATTTATTGCATGTATATATGCTTTTCTTGAAACTGCTATAGCTGGATATTTTGAGTATAAGGAAAATAAAGTTGTTGGTGTTATTTTATATCTTCTTTCTGTTTTTTGCTTAATAGTTCCTAATTTAGTTGTTTGAAAATTTATACCAGGTTGAAATTTTATACAATAACAATAATTTTTCAACCTGGTATAAAATTTAAATTCATTCACTTTTTATTCTTGCTCTAATTTCTCTGTTTCAATATTTTCTTCAGGTTCTTGTACTTTTTCAAAATCAATTTGTCTCGTTTGTTTATTAGAATTAATAACCCTAATTCTAATTTTGTCTCCAATGTGATAAATTGTTTTTGTTTTTTCTCCTAACAATGTTTTTCTTTCTTCGTCATACACAAAATATTCATCACCTAATTTGTCAAATCTAATCATACCTTCTACAGTATTTTCTAATTCTACAAACACACCAAATGACATAATACTAGAAATATACCCATCATATTCTTCTCCAATATGATTTTCCATATATTCAGCCATTTTAATGTCTACACTTTCTCTTTCAACTTTTTGTGCTATTTTTTCTCTTTCTGATGATGTTTCTGCATATTTTGTGGCTTGTGTATTATATTTTTCAATTTGCTCATCAGATAAATTATATCCTTGACTTAAGTATTTTGATATAATTCTATGAATAAATAAATCAGGATATCTTCTTATTGGTGAAGTAAAGTGGCAATAGTACTTACTTGCTATTCCGAAATGACCTTTGTTTTCACTCTCATACCTTGCTACTTTTAGTGTTCTTAAAATCAAATTTGATACAACCATTTCCTCTGGTTTTCCCTTAATCTTGTTTAATACTTCTGCAAATGCTGTTGGGTGAACTTCATCTTTATTGCATTTAACTCTATATCCTAAGTTTATCAAGAACTTATTTAGTTCAGTTACTTTTTCTATATCAGGTGTTTCATGAACCCTATATATAAAAGGAGCTTCTAGCCAGAAAAATTTTTCAGCAACAGTTTCATTTGCAGTAAGCATAAATTGCTCAATTATTTCATTTGCAAAATACATTTCATATTTTTTAATATCAATTGCTATTTCATTATCATCAAGTACCACTTTTGTTTCTGGTATATCTAAATTCAAACTTCCTGCTTTGTTTCTTCTCTCTTTTAGTACATTCGCAAGTTCTTCCATTAATTTGAAATGGTTAATATATTTATCATATTTCTTTAATACATTTTTATCTGAATTGTCTAAAATCTTTTGTACATTTGTGTAACTCATTCGTTCAGTTACATTGATTATGCTTTTGAAAATATCTGCTGAAATAACTTGTCCCTTAGGATTAATTTCCATAACACATGATATAGCATATCTATCATTTCCTGCATTCAAACTACAGATTCCATTAGATAATTCAGTTGGAAGCATTGGTATAACTCTGTCCAACATATATACACTTGTTCCTCTAATAATTGCTTCTTTGTCTAAAAAAGAACCTTCTTTTACATAATTACTAACATCTGCAATGTGAACACCTAAAATATAGTTTCCATTTTCTAATTTTTTCACATTAACAGCATCGTCTAAATCTTTGGCATCTTCTCCATCTATTGTAAAGATTTCTTCACTTCGTAAATCTCTTCTATGAGACTTTTCTTCATCACTTAAATTGTCAAAGTCTAGTTCTTTTTCGATTTTCCTAGCTTCGTTTAATACAGGTTCTGGAAATTCATATGGTAAACCATGTTCCTTTATTAAACTTAGCATATCTATTCCTGCCTGGTCTATAAATCCTATTATTTCAATTATTTTTCCTTCTGCACTTTTTTCTTTCTTAGGTTGTTTCGTAATTTCTACTACTACTTTTTGATTATTTTTTGCTTTCATAGTAAATTTTTTAGGTATATAAATATCACTACCTATTTTCCTATCGTCAGGTACTACAAATCCAAAGTTTCTACTTTTTTGATAAGTACCCACTATAAAATCTCTTTCTATTTTTTTCTTTTCCTCTTTTTTGTTCAATTTAAAACCTTCTTTCTATAATTCTCCTATACATAAAAAAACATATATAACTTAATTGTTATATATGTTCTATAGATTTCATTTACATTACAAATAATATTGATAAAGCTATTGCAAGAACTATAAACAATACTCCTGAAATGATAGTATATTTTTTTAGTTTTCCTTCTCTAGTTCTGCCTTTATTATTTTCATAAAAATTATTTCCTGCTCCACCTGTAATAGTTTGAGATGCACCGTCTGTGTCTTTTGCTTGTATTGTAGCAAGTATTATTAGTGCAATACATATTAAAACATATATAACTAAAACTATATTCCTTATTACTTCTACCATTTAACTCAATTCCTTCCTCAAATTAGTTTTCTCTTTTCGTAACGCTAATTATTTTACCATATTTTTTTAGTTATTTCAAGTATTTAAAATAAGATTTTTAGAAAATGTTTTTTACGTTAAGTTTTGTTTTATCCTGTATGTGCTCTAGTATAAATACACATTTTTCTAATTCTGGTATAATTTCATCATATCTTTCTATCTCTTCAAATCCTTTTATTGTCCATATTTGTGTCTCTACTTTTTCTAATTCATCATGTTCTATATAATATGCTAATTTTTCTTGAAATTCATTCCAATTATTTTCTATATTTTCTATTTCTTTTGATATACTGCTTTTGTCAACATTTTTAGACAAACTAACCTGTTTTAGAACTTCTAGTTTTTGATGCATTTGTGCTACACATTCTTTAGTATAATTTTGCGTAACTATATTACTAATTATTATTAATACTATTATTATCAAACAAATAATAAACTCTTTTTTCATTTTTCCTCCAATATTTGAGGTGGCGCAAATGGGACAGGCCTTTTCGCGCCACTTTTACGTTTTTACATTTTGGCGCGAAAAGGCCTGTCCCTATCGCGCCATTTTTTCTTGACAAAAGAAGTTTCCCTTTCCATCAATTGTTACAATTAGTGCTTGTTCAGGCTGTATTCCAAATTTACTTACTTGATTTTTTAACCAGTTATAGTCTTTTTTTAGTAATTTTAAATTTTCATACATAACTTTTCCATCTAACACTAAATCATATGCTATTCCTTCATATTCTGCTTTTATTCCTAAATCTTCTATTGTTACACTTCTTTTTTCTGGTTTTGGTATTACAGTGACTTGTCCACTTGTTTCTAAAATAGCATATTCTACATCTCCTATATTAACTACATTACTTCCTCTTAATCTTTCTTCTAGTTCATTAACTGTAAATCTTTCTTTCTTTAATGTTTTTTCATCAATTCTTCCTCTATATATTAAAATTGCTGGTTTGCCACAAAGTATTTCTCTTGCTTTAATACTTTTTATGTTTAAAACTGAAATTAATAAATGCATAACTAATAATGCTAAAATTGGAATAATACCATTTGTTATTGGTATTCCTGCATCTGCCATTGGTGTAGATGCCAAATCTGCAATCATTATGGAAATGGCTAGTTCAAAAGGTTGTAATTGTCCAATTTCTCTTTTCCCCATTAGTCTCATCACAACTAAAACTATTATGTATAATAATATGGATCTTATAAATGTAATTAACATATTTATTCCTTTCGTGAAAATAAAAACAAAATTTTCAGATTAATTTTCTTTTAATATTTTCTGCAAAAAAAAAATAATTATTCAAACAATTTTGAATAAAAAAATTTTTTTTGTAAATAATAAGAATAAACTATTAATCTATTTTAATAGATTTAAGGAGGTTTATTATGGAAAATAATCAAGTTCAGACAAGAAATAATACTTCAACAGTGTGGCAAATCGTTGGTAGACTTATAACAGCTGCAATAGTTCTTGCAATTACTGCGTTTTTCACACCAGGTTTTCAAATAAATAATATTTGGGCCTTAGCTGCTGCTGCAGTAGTTCTTACAATTATGGATTATTTAATAACAAAGTTTACTGGATTACATGCAAGTGCTTTTGGTAAAGGTTTTGTTGGATTTGTATTAGCGGCAGTTGTATTATATGTAACTCAATATTTTGTTGCCGGATATACAATATCTTGGATGGCTGCAATAGTTGGTGCTTTGGTATATGGTGTAGTTGATTACTTTCTACCAGGTGAAGCTTAAAAAGCAATTGGGTTTACTTCCCAATTGCTTTTTATAATATTTTTATATTTTATTCTTCTTCCTCATCAAATTGGCTATTGTATAAATCAGCATATGCTCCGCCTTTTGCAAGTAGTTCATCATGTGTACCTTGTTCTACTATATCTCCATTATTCATTACTAAAATTAAATCTGCATTCTTTATTGTTGATAATCTATGTGCAATAACAAAACTTGTTCTTCCTTTCATAAGATTATCCATTGCTGATTGTATCTGTATTTCTGTTCTAGTATCTATTGAACTTGTTGCCTCATCTAAAATAAGTATCTTAGGGTCTGCTAAAATTACTCTAGCTATTGTAAGTAATTGTTTTTGACCTGCTGATATATTAGAAGATTCTTCATTTATTAAAGAATTATATCCTTTTGGCAATGTTTTAATATAGTGATGAACATGCGCAGCTTTTGCAGCTTGTATAACTTCATCATCTGTAGCATCTTCTTTGCTATATTTAATATTATCCTTTACAGTACCTCCAAATAGCCATGTATCTTGAAGTACCATTCCAAACATTTTACGAAGTTCTCCTCTATCAAAGTCTTTTATATTATGACCATCTACTAAGATTTCTCCATCTGTCACATCATAAAATCTCATTAAAAGTTTTACCATTGTTGTTTTTCCTGCACCAGTTGGCCCTACTATCGCAATTTTCTGTCCTTCCCTAACTTGCGCACTAAAATCTTTAATAATTGTCTTGTCTGGATTATATCCAAATTTTACGTGTTTAAATTCTACATTTCCCTTTAATTTACTTGTATCTATTTCTCCTTTAGCTGTAATCACTTCTTCAGGTTCTTCCAAGAATTCAAATACTCTTTCAGCAGCTGCTACCATTGATTGTAACATACTAGAAATTTGTGCAATTTGGTTAATAGGTTGTGTAAATTGTTTATTGTATTGAATAAAACTTTGTATATTACCAACTGTTATGACTCCATTAATTGCAAGATATCCACCTGCTACTGCAACTCCAACATATCCTATGTTTGATATAAAATTCATTACAGGATGCATAAGTCCTGATAAAAATTGTGATTTCCATGCAGATTTATATAATTCATCATTTGCTTTGTCAAATGTTGCTGTAACTTTTTCTTCTGCATTAAAAGCTTTTACTACAGTAAGTCCTCCATACACTTCTTCAACTTGCCCATTTACATGCCCTAAATAATCCTGTTGTCTAACAAAATATTTTTGTGATTTTCCAACTATACTTTTCACAACAAATCCAGCTATTGGCAATATTACAAGTGATATTAATGTCATTTGCCAACTAATAGAAAACATCATTATTAAAATTCCTATAATTGTACAAATTGCTGTTATTATTTGTGTAATACTTTGATTTAAGTTCGTACTTAATGTGTCTATATCATTTGTAATAATTGATAAAACCTCTCCATTAGTTTTTTTATCAAAGTAATTCATTGGAAGTTTATTAATTTTAACTGCTATATCATTTCTTAGTTTATATGTTATTTTTTGTGCAACACCAGTCATTGTAAAACCTTGAATGAAGGAAAATACAGCACTAAGTATGTATAGACCTAATAAAGTTATCGCAATTTGTGCTATTTTGCCAAAATCTATTCCGCTTCCTCCAGAAATTTTTCCCATAATTCCATTAAATACTTCTGTTGTCGCATTTCCAAGTATTTTTGGTCCTACAATAGTGAATATTGTACTTCCTATTGCAAATATCATGACTAATATAATTGCTACTTTGTGTTTTGCTAAATATGAATTTATTAATTTTTTTGTAGTCTCCTTAAAGTTTTTTGGTTTGTCTGCTACACTTTGACCGTTCATTGGTCCTCTCATTGGTCCTGGCATCTATTTCCCTCCTTTCCCGTTTAATTCTTCTTCTGATAGTTGAGACAAAGCAATTTGCTTATATGTTTCATTGTTTTGCATCAATTCTTCATGTGTACCCATTCCTACTATTTTGCCTTCTTCAAGAACTATTATTTTGTCTGCATTTAAAATAGTACTAATTCTTTGTGCTACAATTATTACTGTTTTGTCATGTGTTTTTTCTGCTAATGCTTCTCTTAGTTTGCTATCTGTTTTGAAATCTAGAGCAGAAAAACTATCATCAAATATAAATATTTCTGGGTCCTTTGCTATTGCTCTTGCTATAGATAAACGTTGTCTTTGTCCTCCTGATACATTTCCTCCTCCTTGAGTAATAGGATCTTTGTATTTGTCTGATTTTGAATCTATAAATTCTGTAGCCTGAGCTATTTCTGCTGCCATTTTCATTTGCTCATCTGACATATTTTCATTTGAATACTTTATATTTGATTCAATAGTACCGGAAAATAGTATTCCTTTTTGTGGTACAAATCCAATTATATCTCTTAAATCTTTTTGTGCTACATCTTTTACATTAACTCCATCTACAAGGAGCTCTCCTTCTGTTACATCATAAAATCTAGGTATTAGATTTACAACTGTAGATTTTCCACTACCAGTACTTCCAATTATGGCTGTAGTTTTTCCAGGTTCTGCTGTAAAATTAATATCTTCCAATATTTCTGTATCTGCATCAGGATATCTAAATGATACATTTTTAAACTCAACAAGTCCTTTTTTATTTGAATCAAGTTTTTTGGTTTCTTTTTTGTCCTTTATGCTTGGCTCTGTATCAATCACTTCATTAATACGTCTAGCTGATACTGATGCTCTAGGAAGCATAATAGAAATCATAGAAATCATTAAGAATGCCATAACTATTTGCATTGTATATTGAATAAATGCCATCATATCTCCAACTTGCATTGTGCCTGCATCTACATTATGTGCTCCTACCCATACAATTAGAACAGTAATAGAACTCATTACAAACATTAAAAGTGGCATCATCATTGACATTGCTCTATTTACAAATACATTTGCTTTCATTAAGTTCTTGTTAGATTCATCAAATCTTGATTCTTCTTTTTTCTCTTTGTTAAATGCTCTAATTACTGGAAGTCCCGTCAATATTTCTCTTGATACTTGATTTAGTTTATCTATTAAATCTTGTAACTTTTTAAATTTAGGCATTGCAATTGTAAATAATGTTCCTACTATAAATAATACTGCTAAAATTGCTACACCAATAATCCATGCCATTGAGTTATCACTTGTTGCAAGTACTTTTATAAAGCCTCCAATACCTATAATAGGAGCATATACAATTACTCTAAATAAAAGAGTTATAAGCATTTGTATCTGCTGAATATCATTTGTACTACGTGTTATTAGAGATGCTGTTGAAAATTCTCTAAGTTCTGCTGTTGAAAAACTAAGAACTTTTTTAAACACTTTATCTCTTAATGTCTTTCCAAGTCTTGCAGCTACCCTTGATGATAATAACATTATTAGAACAGCTGATATCATACTAATAAGTGCTATTCCAATCATTTGCAATCCAGATGTTAAGATATAATCATTTTGTAATTTATCTGTATCTATACCCATGTTAGAATAAATAGTTTTTACAGAGCTAATTGTAGCTTGTTCCTTTATAGAATCAGACATTTGAGAGATATATCCTGTAAATTGTTCTAATATAGCATCTCTTTGGCTTTTAGACATTTGAGATAATACATTCATTAAGCCTACACTTTCAATTACATTTTTCTGTTCTTCAGGCATATTCTTAAGCAATTCTTCTTTTATTTTAGCAGATGTTTCCTCATTAGATATTGCAGAATATTCTATAAGAGGTTCAGCCATAATTTGTTCTAACTCACTTTTTTCTGCTTCATTCAAACTATTTAAAACATATACACTTTCTTCTTTTTCATTATATTCTTTTCCTAAATATTGGTCTATTTTCTTTTCTTGTTCTTTTGTTGCATCTTTTTTTACTAAATCATAACTATCTAATATTTTACTATCTTCTTCTGTAAATAATAAAAGATGCTCCATTATATCTCCAGACAATACTTCTGGCAATGGTTCCTCTATTCCTCCTGATTGTATTCCAACATTAACAATCTTTGAGGTATAATCTGGAAGTGCTAAATCCGCTGCTGCTTGAATACATAGAAGAATAACAATAATAAGCACTGAGCCCCATGTTTTCTTAAGATTTTTTAAAACTTTTAACATAATTCCTCCTCTTTTATTTAAATATTTTATATTATTATTTATTGCTTTATTATTTACGAATACATATTATAGTTCAAATTTTCTATATTGTCAATTAGTTTGTATCCTAACTTTTGTAAATTTTTTGTGAACTTTTTATTTTTTCAAAATATTTATTACATCATCAATACTCTTTTTAGGAGTTGAAGCTCCTGCCATAATTCCAACTTTTTGAGATTTCTTTATTTTATCTATCAAATCCTCATTTTGCAGTTCCTTATATGTTTCAATTAGAATTACATTATTGCAATTTTCTTTAGAAACATCATATAGTTTTTTAGTATTAGAACTATTTTTTCCACCTATGATAATCATATATTCTACTTGCTTTGAGATTTCATTAGTTTCTTCCTGTCTTAGTTTAGTTGCATTACAAATGGTATTTTTTATTTCTAATTCCATAGGATTATTTGTTTTTTCTACTGCATTATATTTGTTTACAAATTCTTTTATTTTATTTATAAATTTATTGAATTTTTCTAAACTAAAAGTAGTTTGAGCAACAATTAGAACTTTTTTTAAATTATTTTCTGTAACATATTTAATAGATAAGTCTATGTCTTCTATATTCTCTATAATTGAACATTTTCCTTTACAAAACCCATATGTTCCTATAGTCTCAGGATGATTCTTTTGTCCTATTAAAAATATATAATAGCCCATATTTGCATATTTTTCTACTGTTTTGTGAATTGTCAAAACACTTGGACAAGTAAGGTCCAATATTTCTATGTTGTTTTTTTCTAATACATCATATGTAATTTTAGGCTCTCCATGTGCTCTTATTACAACTGTAATGTCTTTGTTTTCTTTGTTAAGTTCTATAATCTGCTCTACATCATCTATAAAAGTTACACCTTTTTCTTCTAACTCTTTAACCACCTGCTTATTATGCACAATTTCTCCTAAACAATATACTTGCTTATTACTTTTTTCCAAATATTCCATAGTCTTTGTGACCGCATTATTTACACCATAGCAGAATCCTGCCATTTTTCCTACTAATATTTCCATAATACCATCCTTCTATCTTTTTTACTATTCTACTATAACTGAAAGTTCAAATCAATATATTCACAAAAAATAGCCAACATTAAGTCAGCTATATTATTATATACTTTATAATATTTACTTTTTTTGTTTTTGTTCTTAAATTTTATTTATAAATGGCGCGAAAAGGCCTGTCCCATTTGCGCCATTTGACGTAGATTTAGTGTTGAGTTATAATAGTTTTATAATATTAAAAGAAAGGTTTTTTCTATTTATGAGGACAATAATAGTAGATAAAAAATTTAATAATAAAAAATTAAGTGATTTTCTTTATTCTAATTTTAATAGATTAACTAAAAATACTCTATATAAAGCATTTAGAAAAAAGGATATACGCATAAATAATATAAAGATTAGTGAAGATACATTAATAAAGACAGGTGACGAAATAACTTTATATATCTTAGATAATCTATTATTTAAAAGTATTGCTCTAGAAAAAGTATATGAAGATGATAATATATTGATTGTTAATAAACCTAGTGATATTGAAGTTGTAGGAGAAAACTCACTTACAGCAATGTTACAAAGAGATTATTCTTTTGTCTCTCCTTGTCATAGGTTAGATAGAAATACAACTGGTTTAGTCTTATTTGCAAAAAACAAGGATACTTTAGACATATTACTTAACAAATTTAAAAATAAGGAAATTGAAAAACATTATTTAGCTAAAGTATATGGCATACCAAAGGAAGAATCAAAAAATCTCTTTGCATATTTATTTAAGGACAACAAAAAGTCAATGGTATATATATCTGATATTCCTAAAAAAGGATATGTTAAAATTGAAACTTCATATACCTTATTAGAAAAAAATACTGCACAAAATTACAGTATTCTAGATATTAATTTACATACGGGAAAAACTCATCAAATAAGGGCTCATCTTGCTCATATAGGTTTCCCTATAATTGGAGATGGAAAATATGGTATAAATGAAATCAATAAAAAATTCGGGTATAAAACTCAACAATTATGTAGTTATTTCCTAAAATTTAATTTTAAAACAGATGCAGGACTTTTGAATTATTTAAATGGAAAAATTATAAAACTAAAATTTCCAAAGAATTGATTTGTAGTAATATTTTAATTTATTATTATATTACATTGATTTTTGTTTTTAAAATAAGTTGGAAGGCATATACCTCCCAACTTATTAATCTATTTTCTATTTTATTAATTCTTGGAATTCTTCTGCAGAAATTACTTCTTTTTTTAGTAATTCTTCTGCTACTTTGTCCAATTTATCTCTATTTTGAATTATTAGTCTTTGTGCTCTTTCATATGCAGTATCTAATAATATTTTTACTTCTGCACCTATTGCATCTCCAAACTTTTCTCCAAGCATTTGTAATTCATATGGATCATTTTCTGTATTTATTGAAATTGGTCCTAATGACTCACTCATACCATATTTAGTAATCATATTTTTAGCAATGTCTGTAGCTACTTCGATATCATTACTTGCACCTGTTGAAATATCATTTAATACAATTTTTTCAGCAGCTCTTCCTCCAAGTAATGCTACTAGCTTTTCTTCCATTTCTGTTTTAGAAATATAACATTTATCTTCATCTGATTTATACATTGTGTATCCACCAGCAACTCCTCTTGGAATAATAGAAACTTCTTTTACTGCTTTTTGTGTTTCTAGAGTACTACTTACAATTGCATGTCCTGCTTCATGATATGCAGTAAGTCTCTTGTCTTTGTCTGAAATGACTCTACTTTGTTTTTCGAGTCCTACTGTAACTTTCTTTACAGCATCTTCAATATCTTTATTTGTTATTGCTTCATGCTCATTTATTGTAGCAATTATTGCTGCTTCATTTAAAATATTTGCCAAATCTGCACCTGTAAATCCTGCTGTATCTTCTGCAATACTCTTTAAATTAACATCATCTGCAAAAACTTTTCCTTTTGCATGAATATTAAGTATTGCCTCTCTTCCTCTCATGTCAGGTAATCCAATTGTTATTCTTCTATCAAATCTGCCTGGTCTTAATAGTGCTTTGTCCAACATTTCTGGTCTATTCGTTGCAGCTAAAACTATTATAGTTTCTTCTGTATCAAATCCATCCATTTCAACCAATAATTGGTTTAATGTTTGATTATTTTCAGACTCTGCACCGCTATTGCTATTTCTTCTTGAACCAATTGCATCAATTTCGTCGATAAATATTATACATGGAGATATTTTTTTTGCTTTTTCAAATAATTTCCTTACTCTTGATGCACCAAGTCCTGCAAACATTTCTATAAATTCAGAACCACTCATAGATATAAATGGTACTTTTGCTTGTCCTGCAATTGCTTTTGCAATTAAAGTTTTTCCAGTTCCTGGCTGTCCACAAAGAAGCACACCTCTTGGAATTTTAGCTCCCATTTTATCAAATCTTTCTGGATTTTTTAAGAAATCGACTATTTCAATCATTTCATGCTTTTCTTCTTCAAGTCCTGCTACGTCATCAAAAGTAATTTTAGATTTAGTTGTTTCACTATCATATATCTTTCCTTTTTCTCCGATTCCTTGCATTTTAAAGAATAGTATAATAAGGGCAACTAAAAGTAAAGTAGGTAATAATGAAAATAATGTTGTAGAAATGCTTACAATTACATTTGTTGGTTTCTGCTCTAGTATTACATCATTTCCTTCTTCAACCTTTTTTTGAATAAATTCTGTAAAAGCTTCTACTTGTGCTGAAGTCATTATTGAAGTTTTTTCTTCTTCCTCATCTTTCAACTTAACTTTTACATTTGTACTACCTACAGTCATTTCAACTTTTTCTACTTTTCCATCATTTATTTCTTTAATCAAATCAGTATACGCAATTTTTTTGTCATCGGCATTTTTTGAATTAGTAGTAGTAAAATATATCATTACTGCCAGTACAGCCATTAAAATAATAGCAACCGCTAATAATAAATATTGTTTTTTAGTATTTTTTTCATTGTTCTTTTTATTTTCTTCCATCAAAATATTCCTTTCCTGTTATATTATTTTATGCATTATCTCCCTCTGGTTCATCATTTAGTTTTTCTTTTTCTTTATTTTCCTTTTGTTTTTTCTCATTTTTTTCATTTTCTCTTTCTCTGCGTTCTTGTTCTTGCTTTTCTTTTTCCTCTTCCTCTTTTCTCTTTAATTCTAGTTTTACTCTTTCTTGCTCTTCAATAATTTTATTTAATTCCACTTGTTTTTTTATAACATCAGATTTTATTATCAAGATTGATGTTACTATATAAATAGATGAAATTGCAGTGTACATTACTTGGAAATATTCTATTACAAAACCTGTAAAAGCATTTATTATGAAGTAGATAATATTAAGTATAATTGGTAAAGTTAATGAATATGTTGCAATATTATATAAAGCACTATATTTTAACCTTAATCCTGCAATCCTTGAAACTATATATGCTAGCATAGAAAGTAATAGCATGTCCACAAGTACATTTGAGAAGTAGATTATAAACATATATAATACTATTACTCCAAAAAACATTGCTCCAAATATTTTTATTTGACTTCCTGATAAAACATTTATTACTTCTTGCTTATCTATTTTATTTAGGTTATATGCTTCTGATATGTCTTTATACGTATATTCAATTGTGTTTAAAGAGAACTCATTTTTTATTATTATTCTATCTTTTAGCAATAATATTCCATTTTCTGAAGAATTAATTTCATTTATACTTTCTTGTATTTTTTCTTCATCATTAGTTTGGGTATTAATAATTACTTCTATCCCAGAATTTTCTAAGTTTAATTTAGTTATTTCTTCTTTATTATTTGGTATTATTGTCAATTGATAATTTTCATATTCAATTTCTGCAATTTGGCTTTCAATGTAGTCCTTTGTCTTTATCACACTATCACCAAATTTAAAGAGATATATCGCTCCAATTACAATACTAAAAATCAGTATAAGTAAAACAATATACAATATTGTTCTACTTATTTTTTCTGCTGCCAATTCTTGGTATGCCTCAAAATCAAATATGCTCATTTTAATTTTTTTAAAAAATGATTTTTTCTCTTCTTTCAATTTTTTCTCCTCTCGCTATATCTTTTCAACAGTCATACCTTCCTTTGTATCTTTTACTATATAGCCATAATCTTTTATTTTATCTCTTAATTCATCAGATAATTCCCATTTTTTTTCTTCTCTTGCTTTTTTTCTTTCATTAATTAATTGTGTTACTTCATTTGGTAATTCTACTTCTTTTTGTTCATTTAAATATTTTTGAGAATTTGCCAAATCCAATCCTAAAACTTTGTCAAAATCTATCAATAAATCTGCAAGTTTAGAAGATTTTACTTCATTTCTCGCTATCTCCCAAACAACACTCATTGCAAGAGGCATATTTAGGTCATCATTAATTGCTTCTAAAAATTTATTTTTATATTCTTCTATTTTTTCGCTATCAATTGTTTCATTACTATTTCTATGATTTATATAGCTTTCTCTTAATCTATTTAATGCCTTTTGAGATGAATGTGCACCTTCAAAAGTAAAATTCAATTTTGTCCTATAATGTGCTGTATAGCAGAACATTTTATATGCTAGTGCCTCTATTCCTTTTTCTTCTAATTGTGTAATAGTATACACATTTCCTAAACTTTTAGACATTTTTCCGCCATCTACTTGTAGGAATTCAACATGCATCCATACCTTTGCTGGAACTTTTCCACATGCTCCTTTGCTTTGTGCAATTTCATTTTCATGGTGTGTAGGTATGTGGTCTACTCCTCCTGTATGTATGTCAAATTCTTCTCCTAGATATTTTCTTCCCATTGCTGAACACTCTAAATGCCATCCTGGATATGATAACCCCCATGGACTATCCCATTTCATTATATGGTTTGCTGGTGCTTTAATCCAAATTGCAAAATCATATGGATTTCTCTTTTCTGGGTCAACATCTACTCTAGCTCCTGCAATTTGCTCATCCACATTTCTATTAGAAAGTATAGGATATTTATCTAATTTAGATACATCAAAATATATTGCTGTACTTGTTTCGTATCCATAACCATTTTTCACAATTTCTTTTGCAAATTCTAGCATATCATCAATATGTTCAGTTGCTTTTGCAATTATTTCTGGTCTTTCAATATGTAATTTATCCATATCTTTAAAAAACGCGTCGGTATAGAATTTAGCTATCTCATATGGGCTCTTATCTTCCTTTTTTGCAGCTTTTTCCATTTTATCTTCGCCTTCATCTGCATCAGATTCAAGGTGTCCAACATCAGTTATGTTCATTACATGTTTTAATTTATATCCATTATATTCTAAAACTCTTCTTAAATTATCCATGAACACATAAGTTCTGAAGTTTCCTATATGAGCATAACTGTATACAGTTGGTCCACATGAATATATCCTAACTTCATCTTTGTTTAAAGGCTCAAATTCGCTCTTTTGTTTTGTCAAAGTATTATATAATTTAATTGGCATACTTCCCTCACAATTCATAATTTTTATAATAATTCACCAGAACAAAGGGCGACATACTTGTCGCTTTGTTCTTTTTAATTTATTTCTCCATTTATATTAACTGCTGTACTTCTAGACTGTACTGCAGTATTTGTAGTTGTTGTGTTTGTTGTGCTTGGAGGAGTTACTACATTGTTTCCTCCATCTACTGTGTTTTCAGGTGTTGTTGGTTCTGGGTCAGGCTCTTCCACTTCCACCTTATTTATTGTTAATGTAATAACATCACCTTTAACTAACTCTGTATCTGCTTTTGCACTTTGTGCTAATACTACTCCATTTTGCTTTGTGCTATCTGTACCATATATTGTTTTTATTGTTAGTCCATTTAATTTTGTTTTTGCTTGTTCAAGTGTTAATCCAACTACATTTTGAACTTTTATTGTCATAGTATCTTTTGTATGTTTATCACAAGTATCTTTTATTTGTTGGTATTTGTTTCCTGCATTTGTTTTCCAATTAGCATTAATTTCTTTTTCTGGTGTAGATAGATATGTTTTCTTCTCCGTTTCTGGACAGTATTCTGTAGCAAGTTTTCCTGTTTCTTTACAAATTTCTACTGTTTTATGTCCATCACATTTTTCAGGAACTGTTCCCTTTACAAATTCTTCTGTATAGGTTCTTGTACACTCACTTGTTGCTACTTTTCCAGAATCCATACAAATTTTGGCTGTTACTATATTGTCTGGTTTTTCAAATCTTTTTCCGTCTAAATCTTCATGTATATCATCCATTATTGCTGCCCAAATATTCATAGCAGGGTTACTCATTCCAAGACCACTTACTGTTTCAGGATCATCATATCCAAACCATGTTGCAGCTGCATAATATGGTGTGAATCCACAAAGCCATCTATCTTTATATTCTGTAGTTGTACCTGTTTTAGCTGCTACATCCATTCCAGACATTGCACATAAATATGCTGTTCCTCCTGAACCTGTTACAGGAGATTTTAATATACTTGATAAAATATA
>CALXQG010000008.1 GCA_944390515.1 uncultured Clostridia bacterium | reverse complement strand
CCTCGATAGCTCAGTTGGTAGAGCAAGGGACTGAAAATCCCTGTGTCACTGGTTCGATTCCCGTTCGAGGCACCAAATATCAACAACTTACAGACTGTAACAAGTTTGTAAGTTGTTTTTTTTGCTCAAAAATAGTTGGAGTTTATCTACCCAAACTAATATTATAGAACCTCTAGCCTAACTAATATTGTAGAGACCTTGAAAATAAGCAATAAATATGATAAAATGTTTATATTAATTTTTTTATCCTGTTTTTACAGTTTAATATATACAGCAAAAGTAAAATAATTATTTTAAGGAGGAATTAGAATGGCATTTTTTAATAAACGGAAAGGAAAAAGCGTTGAGACTGTAAAAGTCGAAGATGTAAAAGTTGCAACAACAACTATTGTCTCGAATTATGAAGACGGATCTGAAGACGGACCTAGATGTGTGAAATGGTACTTTTTAGTTCGTGAAAAAGATGGAAAATGGTATGAACTTTTTTCAAATAGACTGATTGAAAAAGAAGAAGATACACATGATGACATCTTTAGAATTTTGAGATTTGACACTCCGTACATTGAAAAGTTAGAAAATCTAACAGATCATTTAACAGATCAAACTAGAAAGGTTATTGAGTTAAAGGAATTATTTGATTTTATACTCATCATGAACGTAGATGAGAGACTTAAGGCTTCAACAAGAGCAAAGACTGAAAATGCAAATAAGGGGGAATAATATTCTTCCTTATTTTCTAGGTAAGTGATTCTATAAAGTTGCAATATATTTAAGTATATTGCAATTTTTTTCTATATAAAAGAATATTAAATATGATATTAAATATGATATTATTAAAGTTAATGCAAATCAACACCTATGTATAATTGCAAAATCCGACAAATGTAGAACCAAATAAAGAAAAAATAACCTTAACTATTGTAATATTTGACTAAAAATGATAGAATTTATGTGCAAAGTTAAAGGAGGTTTTAGATTGAACATTTTAAAAACTTGTCAAGAACTAACTAAAGAAATACCTTCAGAACAAATATATGTTAATGAACCAATGAGCAAGCATACAACCTTTAAAGTTGGAGGGAATGCTGATATTTTTATAAAAGTAAAGAATATAGATGAATTTAAATATATTATTAAAATTGCAAAAAAAGACAATATACATATTACCATAATTGGAAATGGAAGTAATATTCTAGTCAAAGATAATGGAATAAGAGGAATTGTTGCAAAAATTGAATTTGAAGATATAAATATTGAGGATAATGATGATAGAGTTTTAGTATCTGCTGGAGCAGGAGTAAAACTTGCCATATTAGCCAATAAGCTAATGAAAGATGGAATTTCAGGTTTTGAATTTGCATCAGGAATACCAGGGACAGTAGGCGGAGCAATAAAAATGAATGCAGGTGCATATGGTTCAGAAATGAAAGATATTGTTGTTTCTACAAAATGTATAGATTTAAAAAATTATAATATGATTACAAAGAAAAGCAATATTGATGATATAGAAATAGAAGAATTTATCGAAAAAAAGGATGAACCAGATGTAATTGAATTAAATAATGAGCAACAAAAGTTTGAATATAGGAATAGTATTTTTTCAGATAAAAGATATGTAATTCTAGAATCTACTTTTTTGTTAGAAAGAGGTAATAAAGAAGATATACAAGAAAAAATGAATGAATATATGACTCAAAGAAAAGAAAAACAACCTAATTTGCCAAGTGCTGGAAGTACTTTTAAGCGTGGAGAAGATTTTATAACAGCTAAACTAATTGATGAATGTGGACTAAAGGGATATACTATAGGAGGAGCACAGGTTTCAGAAAAACATGCAGGATTTATTGTAAATACAGGAAATGCAACTGCACAGAATATATTGGAATTAATTCAATATGTTAAAGACACAGTTTTTAATAAAACAGGAAAAGTGATAAAACTAGAAGTTGAAGTACTAGGAGAATAAAATCTAAAAAACAATGGAAAAATTAAAACTTAATTATATAGGTTAAAATAGGTTAGAAAATATTAAAAAGAAACTTAATTTGAAAGGATAGAAATTTAATGAAAGGTTTTTTTAGATGGTTTAAATCAAATACTAAAATAAAAAGATGGTTACTGCTTATTATAGTTGGAATATTATTATGTTGTTTTGGAATTGTTAAAATACTTATAAGTAATCAAATGGAATTTATTGATGTTGCAAAAATAATTGGAGTATTTGTATTAGGTTTTGTGTTTATTGTATATAGTATTGTTGCAATACAAAAAAGAACTTTGGAAATATTAGTTGAAGACACTGATAGCAGACAATTAGATGAAAAATCAAAGGTTAAATCACTTATATTCAATAAAAGAGTATATAATCAAGGACCAAAAGTTGTTGTAATTGGTGGAGGAACAGGACTTAATTCAGTTCTTAAAGGACTTAAGAATTATACAGACAATATTACTGCTATTGTAACTGTGTCTGATTACGGAGAACAAAAAACTGAATCAAGAAAGATGCTAGAAACATTACCACTAGATGATATTAAAGAAAGTATAGTTGCGCTTTCTTCAAAAGAAGGTGCAATGGAACAACTTATGAATTTTAAATTTAAGTATGGCAGACTTAAAGATTTGTCTTTTAGTGATATATACTTTTTGGCAATGCAAGATTTATATAAAGATTTCACAGAATCAGTAAAGCAATCACAAAATATTTTTAATATTACAGGAAAAGTTTTACCTGTAACTATGGAAGAAATAAAGATATGTGCAGAACTTGAAGATGGAACTGTTATAGAAAGCAAGGATAAAATACCTGAAGTTATAAATGACAAAACTTGTAAAATAAACAGAATATATATAACACCATCAAATTGTAAACCTGCTCCAGGTGTTCTAGAGGCAATACAAGAAGCAGATGCAATAATTATCGGACCAGGAAGCCTATATACAAATGTAATTCCAAATTTATTAGTAAAAGGAGTTACAAAAGCAATAAAAGAAAGTAAAGGTTTTAAAGTGTATGTAAGTAATCTAATGACTGAGCCTGGACAAACTGACAATTACACTTTATCAGAACATATCAAAGCTATTAATGAGCATGTTGGAAAAGGAATAATTGAATATTGTATTTATGATACAGGAGAAATTGTACCAGAATATATTAGAAAATATAATATGGAAGGTGCAGATTTAGTAGAGCAAGATACTTCAAGAGTAAAAGTAGAAGGAGTATATTTATTACAAAGAAAAATCTCACATGTAGAAAATGGATACATACGTCATAATCCTGATGCAATTGCTGCATCAATAATACAGCTAATTTGTGATGATTTAAAATTTAATAATATGGAAAATAACACTCAATATATGATGCTTAATAAGAAGTTAAAAGATAATAAAAAAAGTTTAAAGAAACAGCAAAAAGAGAATAAGAAAAATATTAAAAAAACAAAAACTAAAAAGACGAAAAAAGGTAAGAGTAAATTTTTTACTAAATATCAAGAAAGAATACAATCTATTCAAGAATCTGACTTAAAACAAAAGGAAAAAGAAAAACGAAATAAAAATTAAAACAGAAAGGAAAATATAATACAAATAATAAGTTTGTGTTATATAAGGTGTACAAATGAAATACGAGAAAGAAAAACTATCTTTAGATGAAGGCCTAAAAAGAGAATGGATAATAACTAATGGAATAGGAGGATATAGTAGTTCAACTATTATAGGTGCAAATACAAGAAAGTATCATGGACTTTTAATAGCTCCTTTAATGCCTCCTGGAAATAGACAACTTATATTATCTAAATTAGATGAAAGCATAGAAATAGAAGGAAAAAAATATAACCTATATACAAATATGTGTGAAAACTATATTTCAGATGGATATAAAAATCTAATAAGTTTTGAAAAAGAATATATTCCTATTTTTACTTATCAAGTTGAAGATACTCTTATAAAAAAATTTATATGCTTAGAACATGGAAAAAATATGGTTACTGTTTTTTATTATATAAAAAATGGTGAAAAGAAATCGAAATTAACAATTGCACCAGTTATGAATTTTAGAGGTTTTCATGAAACTAATAATAATCCAGATATAGACTTAAAGCAAAGTATAAGTAATAATAAAGTTAATTTAATTATAGATAATCATTCTCAAAATCCAGTTTATATTAATCTTTCAGAAGGTAAATACATTGAACACAAAAATGATATTTTCAAAGATATGTACTATATAGAAGAAGAAAAAAGAGGCCTAAACGCTAAGGAAAATCATATAGTACCAGGTAGATATGAAGTAGAATTAGAGTCTAATGCCATAAAAACAATTACATTTGTATGCTCATTAGAACCTAATATAGAAGAAATTGATGGTAAAGATATCATAAATAAAGAAATAGTAAGATTAAGTACACTAATATACAATACTTATTATTTAGACGAAAAGAAAAAAGAAGCAAAAGATAAAGAATATGTAGAAATGATAAAAAACTTTGTTATAGCAACAGACAATTTCGTAGTATATAGACCATCTTTTGCGTTATATACTCTAATCGCAGGATATCCATGGTTTTTAGACTGGGGAAGAGATACACTTATTTCTTTTGAGGGAATACTATTAAAAACAAAAAGATATAAAGAAGCAAAAGAAGTGTTACTAACTTGTATTAGAGATATTAAATTTGGACTTGTTCCAAATGGATATTCTGGATATGATAGTAGACCTTTATACAATAGTGTTGATGCATCTTTACTTTTATTTGAGCAAGTAAATAAATTTTTAAAATATACAAATGAGTACGAATGGGTTAGAGAAAACATATATACTGCTTTAGTAAAAATAATGAATGCATATCAAACAAGAATTGATATAGATGGAAATAATATTTATTTAGATGAAGATGGTTTAATTTCATCTGGAACAGATAAAATCCAAAACACATGGATGGATGCTAAAATAGGAGATTATGTTGTGACTCCTAGAAGCGGGAAAGCTGTTGAAGTAAATAGTATGTGGTATAATGCTCTTAAAATTATGGAAAAATTAACAATACTTATGAGAGGAAAAGAAGAAGCAAAAAGATATGGAGATTTGGCAAAGAAATGTAAAGAAAGTTTTAATGCAAAATTCTATAATAAAAGAAGAAAATCTCTATATGACGTATTGGGAGATTCTAAAATAAGACCAAATCAATTATTTGCTCTTTCATTATCATATCCTGTAATAAATCCTAGTTCAGAAGAGGCAAAGGAAATATTAAATACAGTTGAAAAGAGACTACTTACACCATTTGGATTAAAAACTTTAGCAAAGGGAGAACCAAATTATTGTGAGACATATGAAGGAGACATGACTAGCAGAGATATGAATTATCATCAAGGAATTATATGGCCTTGGCTTTTAGGATTATACTATGATACTTTAAATAATATGATTGAATGCGAAAAAGGTAAAAAAGCAAAAAAAGAATTAGAGGACAAGCTATCTAAATTCAAATTATCAGTCAAAGAAACATTTTTGGAACAGATGAAAGAAGGAGAATCTGTAGGCAGTATATGTGAAATTTATGATATTAAAAACAAAAAATACAGAGCACAAGGAGCTAAATTCCAAGCTTGGAGTGTAGGAGAAGTTTTTAGAATAATACTCTAAGAAAAAAGATATACCTAAAAAAGGAGCAGAAGAAAATGAGAATTTTAGGAATAGACCCAGGATTTGCGATAACAGGGTATAGTATAATAGATTATATTGGAAATAGATTTAAACTTATTACATCAGGAGCTGTACTAACACAAGCGGGAGAATCATTTCCATTAAGACTTTTAAAATTAAACAATGACTTAGAAACAATAATAGATACATATAATCCAGATGCTATTTCAGTTGAAGAATTATTTTTCAATAATAATGCAAAAACAGCAATTAATGTAGCACAAGCAAGAGGCGTAATATTAGTAGTTGGATGTAGAAAAAATATTCCAACATATGAATATACACCACTTCAAATAAAACAATCAGTAGTTGGATATGGAAGAGCAGATAAAATACAAGTTCAAAAAATGGTTAAAACAATTTTAGGAGTTGATAAACTTCCTAAATTAGATGATACAACAGATAGCATGGCAGCAGCTATTTGCCATGCTCATTCATCAAAATTTGCTGTAAAACTTTAAAATTTATTTGTTAAAAAATATATTGGTAGAGAGGAAATTTATATGTCAGTCAAATTATTGTATGGTGAAGAGACTTATCTATTAGAAAATAAAATTAAGAGAATAAAAAAAGATTTTGGAGATTTAGTAAAGGGAATAAATTACATACAAATTGATGAAACAAGTGTGCAAGAATTAATTGCAGATATTGAAACTCCAGCATTTGGTTATGAAAAAAAACTTATTATTGCACGTGATACAGGCTTGTTTAAAAAAGAAAAGAAAACAGCAAAAGGGCAAGAACTTTCCACAAATAAATTAGTAAACAAAATAGCTGATTATATAAGCAATAATGTTTCTATTATTGATGAAGCGGTTGAGTTAGTTTTTGTAGAAGAGAGTGTAGAAAAAAATTCATTATATAAAGCAATAGAAAAAAATGGAGAAATAACTGAATTTGCTCTTCTTAAATTGCCAGAATTAATACAAAATATTCAAAAAATATGTGCTGCATACAAGGTGAAAATTGATAATATTACAGCAAAGTATTTTATTGAAGTTTGTGGAACCAATATGCAGGATTTAATTAATGAGATAAGAAAATTAATTGAATATATAGGACCAGAAGGAACTATTACAAAAAAAGAAATCGATTTATTATCTATCAAGCAAATTGATAGCGTGATTTTTGATTTGACAGATAATTTGGGTAAAAAAGAAACCAAAAAAGCAATGGATGTTTTACATAATCTTATTTATGAAAAAGAGCCAATTCAAAAAATATTAATAACATTATATAATCATTTTAAAAAATTATATATTGTAAAGATTGCAGAAGAGAATAGAAAAGATTTAGCTATAGCAATGAATTTAAAACCTAATCAATTATTTCTTACAAGTAAGTATAAAAGTCAAGCAAGTTATTTCAAAAAACAAGAAATAGAGAATATTTTAGAAGAATTTATTAACTTGGATGCAAATTATAAATCTGGTTTAATTGATATAAATGTAGGATTAGAGTCAATACTTTGTAGGTATTGTTCGTGAAAGATATAAAAAAAGAATGAAATATGTAATATGTTGTTGAAATTTTGCGAAAATTGATTTATAATATTAATAGTTAGGCATTTTAATATTAACTTTACAAATCTAATATATTTAGGAGATGAAAATATGTCTATTTTAGTAACAGGTGGAGCAGGATATATAGGAAGTCATACAGTTGTTGAATTATTAAATAATAATGTAGAAGTAATTATAATAGATGACTTTTCAAATAGCAAACCAGAAGTTTTAGAAAAAATCAAACAAATTACTAAAAAAGATTTTAAATTTTATAGAATGGATTATGGCAATGCAGAAGAACTAAAAAAAGTTTTTGAGGAGAATCCAAGCATAGAAGGAGTAATGAATTTTGCAGGATATAAAGCAGTTGGAGAATCTGTGCAAAAGCCTTTAGAATATTATACTAATAATATTTCTGGAACATTGACATTATTAAATACTATGAAAAAATATAATGTGAAAAAGTTTGTATTTAGCTCATCTGCAACTGTATATGGTGAAGAAAATGATATACCATATGTTGAAACAATGAAAACAGGAAGTACTACAAATCCATATGGTACTACAAAAGTTTTTATAGAAAGAATATTACAAGATTTATATAAGTCAGATACTACTTGGAATATAGCAATTTTGAGATATTTTAATCCAATTGGAGCACATGAAAGCGGGCTAATAGGAGAAGAGCCTCAAGGAATTCCAAACAATTTAATGCCTTATATAGTAAGAGTGGCATCAGGAGAATTAAAAGAACTTTCAGTATTTGGAAATGATTATCCTACACCAGATGGCACAGGAGTAAGAGATTACTTGCATGTTGTTGACTTGGCTAAAGGACATGTAAAAGCACTTGAAAAATTAAATAAGGATCAACAAGGATTACATATATATAATTTAGGAACTGGAAGAGGATATAGTGTGTTAGAGATAGTACATACATTTGAAAAAGTCACAGGAAAAAAAGTTCAATATAAAATAGTAGATAGGCGTGAAGGAGACATTGCTATAGCATATGCAGATACAAAAAAATCACATGAAGAGTTAGGTTGGATTGCAGAAAAAAATTTAGAAGATATGTGTAAAGACTCTTGGAATTATATTGAAAAAAGCCAGAAAAAATAAAGAACATATTAATTGAGTAAAGTAAAAGGGGTAATTAAAAGTGTATATCAAATTTAAGAGATTAATAGATTTCATTTTAGCAGTAATTTTAATGATAATTTTTTCAATACCTATGTTAATTGTTGCAATATGTATCAAATTAGAAGATAGAGGACCTATTATTTATAAATCTAAAAGAATGGGAAAAAATCTAAAAGAATTTTATGTGTATAAATTTAGATCAATGAAAACAGAAAGAGAAGAATTAAAAAGTAGTCTTTCTCATGAGGAAATGGTAACAAAGGTAGGAAAGTTTATTAGAAAAACAAGTCTTGATGAATTGCCTCAATTATTTAATATAATTAAAGGTGAAATGAGTTTTATAGGACCTAGACCTTGGATACCAGAATATTATGTATGGTTTACAGATGAACAAAAAAGGAGAACAAAAGTATTACCAGGTATATCTGGACTAGCACAAGTTAAAGGTAGGAATGGAATTAATATATTTAAAAAGATAGAATATGATTTAGAGTATGTTGATAATATAAGTTTATTAATGGATATAAAGTGTGTTTGGCTTACAATCATTACAGTATTCAAAAAAGATAATGCAGAAATATCTGAACAAGGAATAAAAGAAGAAATTAAAGAACTTAAAGAACAGAAAAAATATAAAAGAGCTATATAATTATGAACTTAAAAAATAGAACCTATAATTAACAAACAGAAATAGGAGGAATATTTTGAAAAAAGTATTATTTACAGCTACTGTAGATTCCCATATATTGCACTTTCATATACCATATTTAAAGTATTTTAAGGAACAAGGATATGAAGTACATGTTGCTACAAACGGGAGTGAAGAAATCCCATACTGTGATAAAAAGCATATAGTTAGTTTTGAAAGAAGTCCAATTAAGATAAATAATTTAAGAGCAATAAAACAATTAAAAAAAATAATTGAAGAAGAAAAATTTGAAATAATACACTGTCACACACCAATGGGAGGTGTAGTGACTAGACTTGCTGCAAAAAAAGCTAGAAAAAAATACAATGCAAGAGTTATTTATACAGCACATGGATTTCATTTTTATAAAGGAGCACCAATTTTAAATTGGTTAATCTATTATCCAATAGAAAAGTGGCTATCAAGATATACAGATACATTAATTACTATTAATGAAGAAGATTACAATATTGCTAAGAAAAAATTTAAAGCTAAGAATATTGAATTAGTACATGGAGTTGGGGTTGACGAGCATAATTTTAACTTTGAAATTAGTAAAGATGAAAGACATAAACTAAGAAAAAGTTTAGGACTAAAAGATGACGATTTTGTTTTAATACAAGTTGGAGAACTAAATAAAAATAAAAATCAAATTATGGCTATAGAAGCAATGAGAGATTTAGTAAAAATATACTCAAATATACATTTATTAATAGTAGGAATAGGAGAATTAGAGGATTTTTATAATAAAAAAATAAAAGAATATAATTTGGATAAAAATATACATTTACTGGGATATAGAGAAGATGTGTCAAAATTACTAAAAATATCCGACATATTATTATCTTTAAGCTACAGAGAAGGTTTACCGGTAAACGTGATAGAAGGACTAATGGCAGGATTACCAGTAATTGTAACAGATTGCAGAGGTAGTAAAGACTTGGTAAAAGATGGAGTAAATGGATATATTATCAAAATAAATAATAATGAAGAGTTATTAAAAGGAATCAGCAATATAAAAGAAAAGAAATTAATAAATCTAAAATCAGAAAATAAAATAAAAATCACTTCAACGAATATGGAAAACTTTACAATGGAACATGTCAATATTAAGATGGAAAATATTTATAAAAACATATAAAGGAAAGATGAAAAATGAAAGAAATATTATTAAGTATTATTATTCCTATATATAATTTAGAAAAGTACATTTCCTATTGTATAGATAGTATAGTATCTCAAGTAAATAAAAATGTTGAAATTATTTTAATAGATGATGGCTCAAAAGACAAGTCTAGAGAAATTTGTAATAAGTATTGTCAAAAATATAATTATATTAAATATTTTTATCAAGAAAATGCAGGAGTTTCTGTTGCCAGAAATAATGGACTAAAAAAAGCAATAGGAGAATATATACTATTTGTAGATGGTGATGATTGGATTATAGAGAATTCCATTCCAGAAATAATTGATAAAATTAAGAAAAATAAAGAGATAGACATTATTGCTGGAAATTTTGTAAAATCAAAAAATAATAAAATTAAAAATAAAAAAGTAAAACCTATAACAAATTTAGTAGAATATGACTACCCACAAAATTTAATAAAACTATTTGAAACTAATAATTTTAATCCATCATTATGGTGTAATATAATAAAAAGAAATTTATTTTTTGATAATAATATATTCTTAGAAGAAAATGTGAAATATACTGAAGATATGGATTGCATGATTCAACTTTTCTTAAAAACAAAAAAAATTGACTTTATAGAAAAACCATTTTATGTATATAGGCAAAATCAAATGTCAGCGACTCATTCCTATAGCTTAAAAAGAGTAGATGATACAATGAATTTTGTTATAAAATGGTTAAAAAATATGAAAGAAATAAAATCTGATGAATTAGAAAAATATTTATTTAATTTTATACAATATCAATATGCAATAGTAGTTGGATTATTGTATACATTAAAAAAGGATGAACGTAAAAAAATAATGCCTAAGATAAAAGAAAAAGAATATTTGCTTAATAATGGACTAGGTAAAAAAGGAAAAATAATTCACTATATTTATAACATTTTTGGATTTCAATTTATTGGAAGGTTAATGGCTATATTTATAAAAGTAAAATCTAAAATAGGGAGATAAAATTATGAGTATAACGAATAATAAAGTATCTGTTGTTGTACCAATATATAATGTGGAAAAATATTTAAATAGGTGTTTGCAATCTATTGTAAATCAATCATATAAGAATATAGAAATTATTTTAGTTAATGATGGATCTACGGATAATAGCTTACTAATTGCAGAAAAAAAAGCTAAAGAAGATAGTAGAATTAAGATTATCTCTCAGCAAAATCAAGGATTATCAGCTGCTAGAAATACTGGTATCAATAATGCAAGTGGAAGTTATATTTGCTTTGTTGATAGTGATGATTTTGTTCATCCAGACTATGTAAAATTATTGTTAGAATGTATATTAAAAAATGATGCTGATATTAGTGTATGCGATTTTTTATATATAGATGAAAATGGTAACACATGGAAAAGAAAACAAAAAGAAAATAAAATATATAATAATGAAGAAGCGCTTAAAGACATATTTTGTAAAGAACAAAATACTGAAGTTATGACATGGAATAAATTATATAAGATACAATTGTTTAAGGACAATAAAATATATTTCCCTGTTGGAAGATATCATGAGGATAACTTTACAACATACCGTTTATATTACTATGCTAATAAAATAGCAATGATTTCCAATGAACTGTATTATTATTTACAAAGAAGTAATAGTATTATGGGACAGAAATTTAATAAAAAGAGATTAGATATTATTGATGCAATAGAAGAGACAAAAGATTTTTTTAAAAATAAAAATATCAAACTATATGAAGAAATACAGTGCTATGAAATCATAACAAAGATTAATATTCTAAATAATATGATTAGGGATAAATATAAAGGTAAAGAAAAGCAAAATATTATTAAAAATATTAATAGAAACAGCAAAATATATATGAAGAATAAATATATAGATAGAAAAACTAAATTAGCTCTTATTATTTTAATTGGTAAGGGAAACTTATATGCTCTTTTATTATCAATATTAGATAAAATAAGAAAAGAATAGAATTAATATAATTAATAGAGAAGGAGACTGTAAAGTGTTAGCATATATCATATTATTCATTTGTATAGGAGCAATATTTCTTATTCCTAAAAAATATTTTGAAAAATTTGGATTAATATTATTAATGATTACTTTTTCAATTTTTTTTGGTATAAGAGATAATTTGGCAGTTGACGATTTAAATTATATATATATTTTTTCGACATTTTCTAAAACTCTAGAAAATATTAATGTATACTATCCTAATATAGAAATAATCTTTAAAGTTATATGTAGAATAATTGGATTTTTCCATTTGAATTATAAAGCAGTATTCTTGCTATATTCATCGCTATCATTTACATTCTTAGGATTATTTTTAAAAAAACTTAATCTTACTAAAAAAGAATTATTTATTTTTATTATGTTCTTTTTTGGAATAGCATTTTTTACATATATGACAGTAATGCGACAATTTTTAGCAATAACAATTGCTTTATATGGAATAGTATTATTTAATGAGAAGAAATATAAAACAAGTATTGCTTTAATACTTGTATCTGCTTTATTTCATAACTCTACAATTATTATATTATTTGTTTTACCAATTTTTATGGATAAATTTAAAATTGACTACAGAATAAAAATTGCAATTCCAACATTAATGATGATATTATGTGAAACAGAAATAATTAATAATATTATAAAATTAGTCGCATCAAATTTAAAATATGAGCAATATGTGCTAGAAGAAGGTCAAAAAGCATTTTCTGGAAGTGGTATTACTCATTACTTTTTATTAGCGATTTATATAATACAATGTACATTGTTAAGAAATAATAACGAACAAAAAAATAAATTTTTAGAAAAAGGTCAATTTTTATATTTTATAACTTATTTTGCTACAATAAATAGTGGATATGCTATAAGAGTTAGTTATATATTTTTAATATTCTTATGCCTCATTTTTGTTACATTTATTAAAGAAATAAACATAAAAAAGTTAAAATTATGCTCTATGATATTTATATACATAGTCTTAACTGTGCTTATAGTAAAAAATCTATTATCATTACAAAATAGTAAATTTATGAGTAATAATTTTTCTATTGACTTTTTTACTGAAAATAAAATTGAATAAAAAATAAAGCAGAAAAATAAGGAGGAAAAATAATATATGATACCTAAGAAAATACATTATTGTTGGTTTGGAGGAAAAGACTTACCTAAGCTAGCTAAAAAATGCATAAATAGTTGGAAAAAGTATTGTCCAGACTATGAAATTGTTAGATGGGATGAAAAAAGTTTTGATATAAATTCAAATATATATGTAAAAGAAGCATATGAAACAAGAAAATATGCTTTTATAACAGATTATGTCAGACTATATGCTTTATATACACAAGGTGGTATTTATATGGATACTGATGTAGAAGTACTAAAAAACTTGGATAAGTTTCTAAAAGATAAGTCTTTTTCAGGATTTGAAACAAATAGTACCATCCCAACAGGCATAATGGGATCTGAAAGTGGAACACAGATTTTTAAAGAATTTTTAGATTATTATAAGGACAAGCATTTTATACAGAAAGATGGAAACTTAGATATGACAACTAATGTAAGCATTATAACTGAAATGATGAACAAAAAAGGATTTAACCCTAATAATAAATTACAAACAGTTGAAGAATTTACTTTATATCCTAAAGAGTATTTTTGCCCAATAGATTATCAAACGAAAAAGAAAAATATAACAGAAAACACTTATACTATACATTGGTTTGCAGGTTCTTGGATACCAAAAAAGGATAAAATTAAATTTAAAGTATATAAAACTGCTGAGAAAATATTAGGAAAAGAAAATGCTCATAAAATCTCTAATTTTATAAAAAGGAAGAAATAAATATGGAAAATAAGAAAATTGCAATAATTACATGGCACGCATATAATAATTATGGAGGAGTATTACAGGCATATGCATTAAGACAAGCTGTATCAAAATTAGGAATAGATAATGTAGATACAATAAATTATAAATCAGACCCACCAAAGGTTTTTAGAAAAATAAGATTCAAAGACCTAGCCACAAAATTTCTAGTGCGTAATAATAAAGTAAAAAATTTGGTACAACAAAATAGTAGTAAATTCGATAATTTTAGGGAGCACAATTTTACATATACTAAAAGATGTGAAAATGCCACAGAATTATTCTTATTAAATGATGAATATGATAAATTTATATGTGGGAGTGATCAAATTTGGGCGCCTACTGTTTTTAATGAGAATTATTTTTTGAGTTTTGTGAGTGATGATAGTAAAAAAATTTCATATGCACCTAGTATGGGGTTGCCGGTAATTGATAACAAATATATAAAAGAACAAATAAAAAAATTAATAAGCAAATTTGATAGTATTTCAATTAGAGAAGAGCAAGGTAAAAATTTAATAAAAGATTTTACAGATAAAGAAATAGAAGTTGTATTAGACCCAACATTATTATTGAATAAAGAAGAGTGGAATGAAAAATTTAAGTTAGAAGAAAACAATAATGATTATATAGTTTTTTATTGCTTGGGAGGAAAAAATAAACATTATAAGATAGCCAAAGAAATAGCTAAAATTCTAAATAAAAGATTAATAATTATACCAGGTAATATTTTTGATTATAGAAGAGAAGAAGTACAAAATGTTTCTCCAGAAGAATTTTTAAAGTTAATATATAATGCAAGTTTAGTTATTACCGATTCTTTTCATGGAACTATATTTTCTATTAATTTTAATGTACCATTTATAACTTTAAAAAGATTTAAAGACAATAAACTTTCTCAAAATTCTAGAATATACAATATACTTAAAAAGGTAAAATTAGAAAATAGACTATATAATGATAATATTAAAGATTTTATGGAAAATATAAATATTAATTTTAATGAATGTAATAAAATTATTGAAGAAGAAAGAAAAAAAAGTTTTGATTTTTTAAACAATGCCATAAGTAAAGATAATAAAAATTTAGGAAATAAAACAATTACTAATATATGTTCTGGTTGTGGAATGTGTGCAGCAGTATGCCCTACAAAATGTATAACTATAAAATTAAATGAAAACGGTTTTTATAGTTATGAAATTGATAAAGAAAGATGTATAGGATGTAATAAATGCAAAAAAGTATGTGGACAATTAAGTACACAAATAAATGAAATAAAAGAAATGAAATTATATAGTGCTTATTCTTTAAATGAAGATGTACTTAAACATTCTTCATCTGGAGGCATTGCTTATGAAATTTCATATTATGGAGTTCAAAATAAAATTCCAATAATAGGATGTATATATAATTTGGAATTAAACAGAGCAGAGCATATAATAGTAACAAAAGAGGAAGATTTGTTAAAACTATCTGGTTCAAAATATTTGCAGAGTTATACAGTAGATGCATTTAAAGAAATTTTGAAATTAAAACAGGCAATTGTTATAGGAACACCTTGTCAAATATCTTCTATAGATAGATATTTAAAAAGTATAGGTAGAAGAAATGATTTTATATTAGTTGATTTAATATGCCATGGAGTACCATCATATAATCTTTGGGAAAAATACATCTCTAAATATAAAGAGTTAGACGATGTTAAATTTAGAGACAAAAAATATGGTTGGAGAACTATGACTATGTCTATCAATTCACAATATCATAAAAATGAAAACAAAGATTTATTTTATGATTTATTTAGGACGCAAGTTGTTTATAATAAATCATGCTATGAATGTAAATATAGAGCGAAGACTAATGCAGATATAAGGATAGGAGATTATTGGGGACAAAAATTCAAAAAAGAAAAAAACGGTATTAGTATGGTTATCATCAATACTCTAAATGGGCAAAAATTGATTGATAAACTAATAAATGATAACAAAATAAAAGCAGATAAACAACCAATTGAAGACTATTTCAAAGCACAACAAACCATTAATGATTCAATGCCATTATTATATAATCAAATAATAGCTGAATTAAAAGACGAAAAAACAAGTTTAAAAGAAATTTCTAAAAAATATTGTAAAAAAGAATTAAGACAAAACAAAATAAAAAAAATAATTTATAGAATATATAGTACAATAAAAGGAAGATAAAATGGAAAGAAATAAACGATTATTTAAGACGACAATTATATATTTTATTGGAACATTTGGCTCAAAATTATTAGTATTTTTCTTGATGCCACTATATTCGGCGTATCTATCTACAGAGCAATTTGGTACAGTTAATTTAATAACTAATATAGTACCTTTAATTGGACCAGTTTTTACGCTTCAAGTAACAGAAACTATTTTTAGATTTTTATGTACTTCAAAAGATGAAGATGAGAAGAAAAAATATATTACGAATTCTTTTATAATATTTTTAATAGGTATAACAGTATTTATATTATTTTATATACCTATATGCATTATAACTAAATTTCAATATGCATATCTTTTTATATTATATTTCATTTTTAATTATCTTGCTACATATTTACAACAAGTGCTAAGAGGAGTAAGGAAAAATGTAGATTATACTATCACAGGGGTATTATCCACATTAATACAATTAATAATTAATATTGTATTTATAAAATATATACATGAAAGAGGTATGATATTAGCAATTGTCGTGGGCTCTGTAACAATTACAATTTATGCATTAATAAGGCTAAAGTTTTTTAAATATATAAATTTTAAATTATTTAGTAAGAATATGATAAAAGAAATGCTAAAATATTCAATACCTTTAGTTCCAAATCAAATTAGTTGGTGGTTAAATGGTACGGCAGGTATATATATATTAGAATACTTTTGTGGAACTGCTTCAACAGGATTAGTAAGTTTTGCAAATAAATTTCCAACACTTCTAATGACTGTAAATAGTATATTTTTAATGGCGTGGACAGAAAGTTCAATATATGAATATAGTAGTGAAGATAAGGCAGAGTACTATTCAAAAAATCTAGAAAATTTTTCAAAATTTCTAATATTATTTTCAGCGATATTGCTTCCAGCAATAAAAGTATATTATGAATTATTTATTGATGCCAAGTATCACGATTCAATAATATTAGTACCATTTATGTTTATATCTATGATATTTAATGCTATTTCGAGCTTTATGGGCACAATCTATACTGCTTCTATGAAGACTAAGGGAGCATTTTATACTACAGTAGTAGCAGCAATTGTTAATGTAATATGTTCTGTGGTTTTAATACCTATATTTAAAATTTGGGGTTATGTTTTTGCAAATATAATATCATATGTAGTATTTTATTTAATAAGAAAAAGGTCAATTGATAAAATTGTCAAATTAAAATATCATTACAAATTATATATTATTCCAGTTATTATTTTTATAATTTCTTTAATTATATATTGTAAAACAAATGCAATATATAACATTATTAGTCTGATAATTCAAGCTTTTATAATGTTATCCATTTATAAAGAAATTATACTCAAAATGTTTATAGAACTTAAGGAGAGAATAGGAGGAAAAGTATGATAAGAGATTATAAAATATCAATTATAAGAATATTAGCAATGATATCAATTGTATCATGCCATATTTTTCAATCTTTAGATATGCAAATAGCTTTTTGGTTAAATGTTGGCGTACAAGTGTTTTTATTTATGTCAGGATATTTATATGGGCAAAAAACGATTGACAATAACAAAAATTGGATAATAAAGCAATTTAAAAAAATTCTAGTACCATATTATATATATGTATTATGTATAATTGGAGTTTATTTGATATTTGCAAGTAATGATATGACGTGGAATAATGTTATATCATTACTTACGCTACAAATATTTTGTTCTCTACCAAAAGGTCTGGGACATTTATGGTTTATATTAATAATATTAGCTTGCTATATGATAACTCCATTATTACAAAAGATAATAAAATCAAACATATATGCTAGGAATAAGAAAATTATATTAATATTTATAATTTGTATATTAGTAGAATTTCTATTTTTTCAAAGTAAAATCACTACAAACATATGTAATATAATTTGTTATATATTAGGATATTTAATTGCTTATGAGAAAAGTAAAGAAAAAAATAAAACAATTGAGTGTATAATAATAATTTTAGCTATAATAACAAATGCGATAAAAATATTTGATGTAAATAGTAACAATATTGTGATTAATAGCATATTAAACATTCTAGTACTTAATTCACATATATTATTAGGTTCGGCCATATTTATAATTTTATATAAATTATTTAAAAATATAAATAATTTATTGAGAGAAACTAACAAAAAATATATAGATACAATAGATAGTTATTGTTATTATATTTATATAACACATCATGTTTTTATTTTAGGTCCACTATCTCTTATTAATATAACACCAATATTTGTAATAAACTTATTAATAATTATCATATGTATAATAATAAGTTCATATTTATTGAAAAAAATTACTGATTTAATTATTAATAAGAAAAACAAATAAAAAAATATGTTAGTATTCGACTTGATATATAACAAAAAAGTGATATAATATAAAAAATCAAAGGAGGAGATAAGATGAGTCAAGGAGCGAGAAGAATGGTTAATGATAATCAAACAAGAAGTAATGGTAACAAAATGAAAAACAAAAAAACAAGTAAGTTAGGAGTAGTATTTAAAATACTAGCATTAGTATTTGTTATAATAACTATAGTATTTTATATTTCAATTTTAAAATTAGATTTATTACCTAATAGTTACATTACTATTTTTACAATAGCTGAAGTAGTATTTACAATGTTAATTGTTATAGGATTAGCAAAAACTCATAAAACATATAAACTTAATATATTTTGTTTGATAATAGTTCTATTACTTTCAGGAGTATATATATATGTTGCAAATTATGCAAATGCAACAACTAAGTTTTTGGACTCAATGTTCCAAGAAATAAGTGAAACTGAAGACTATTATGTTGTTGTTAGAAAAGACAGTGAATATGATGAGATTGAAGATATAGAAGGAGAGAATGTTTATGCATTCCAATTAGAAGATGATGTAAGAGGAAAAATAAACAGTAAAGTTAATGTAAATTTTGAGACAGGTGATAGTTTAACAGGTTTAGGAGAAGACTTATTAAATGAAGACATAGATGTTATCTTAATTAGTTCATCTCAATATAGTATGTTATCAGAAGAAGTAGAGAACTTTAAAGATGATACAAAAATTATTTATACAGCAAGTCACAAAATTGAGGAAACTGTAGAAGTGGGTTCAAAGAATTCAAAGTATACTATTAATAATGGTAAATTTAATGTATATATAAGTGGTATTGATACATCTGGAAGTATTAGCAATGTTTCAAGAAGTGATGCTAATATAATTGCAACTGTAAATACAAATACAAATGAAGTGTTACTTACATCAATTCCAAGAGATTATTATGTAACATTACACAGCAAAGGTGCAAAGGATAAGTTAACACATTCTGGTATTTATGGAATAAATGAAACTGTTGCAACAGTTGAAGATTTATTGGATATTGATATAAACTATTATGTAAGAGTAAACTTCACAACAGTAATAGAATTAGTTGATACTCTAGGTGGAGTAAATGTATATTCTGATTATGATTTTAATGCACAAGGATATCATTTTAATAAAGGATATAATTACTTAAATGGAAAGCAAGCATTAGCATTTAGTAGAGAAAGACATTCATTTGCTTCAGGAGATAACCAAAGGGTTAAAAATCAACAAGCTGTAATAGAAGCAATTATAAACAAAGTACTAAATAGCACTACTCTATTAACTAAATATACAGACATATTGGAATCATTGGAAGGAAGTTTCCAAACAAATATAGAGCAAAGTGATATAAGTAGTATAGTTAAATCACAATTAAATGATATGTCATCTTGGACAATAAAGAATAATGCATTAACTGGAACAGGTTCATATGGACCAACATACTCTATGGGTAGCACAAAATTATATATAATGCTTCCAAATGACTCATCTGTAGCAGATGCAAAAGAACAAATTGATGAAGTATTAGGAGAATAATTTAATATAAAATAATGTATAAATCAACTTCTTTTTTGAAATAATATCAAAAGAGGAGTTGATTTTTTATGTATAATTTTAGAACAGATTTAGCGTTGGAAAGAAGAGATTTATATAAAAAGGCACATAATATTGAGACAGATGTAGACGGTATAGAAACCGAAGAAGAAAAAATTGATGATAGTCTTATGGTAAATAGAGTAAAAGTTACAAATGAAAAAGGAGAACAAGCTATTGGAAAGCCTATAGGTAGTTATATAACAATTGATATAAAGAAATTAAAAGTAGCTACAGAAGAAGATATTCAAAAAGCTTCAGAGATAGTAACAAAGGAATTAAAAATATTAATAGAAAAACATGTAAATACAAAAGATTCAATTTTGGTAGTTGGATTAGGTAATATTTATGTAACACCAGATGCACTTGGACCTAAAGTTATTAATGAAATTGATATTACTAGGCATTTACTAGAATATATGCCGGAAGTTCTAGACGAAAATACAAGAGAGGTTAGTGCTATATCACCTGGAGTTTTAGGAACCACTGGAATAGAAACATTAGAAATATTAAAAGGAATTGTTGATAATATTAAGCCTAAACTAGTAATTGTAATTGATGCATTGGCTTCAAGGAGTATTGAAAGAATTAGTAGTTCAATACAACTTGCAGATACAGGAATTGTACCAGGAGCAGGAGTGGGAAATGCTAGAAAAGAACTCACACAAAATACTTTGGGAGTTCCAGTGATTGCAATGGGAATACCTACAGTTGTAGAAGCGGCAACAATAGCAGCAGATAGTTTAACTTTGTTAATACAAAAAGTTCAAGAACAAGCTCAGTCAAATGATTTTTTAAATAAGTTACAGGAAGAGGACAAATATACATTAATTAAAGAAATTTTAACTCCAGAGGAATATAATTTTATAGTTACTCCTAAAGAAATAGATAGCTTAATTGAAAAAATGAAAGACGTGGTTGCTAGAGGAATTAATTTTGCTATAAATTAGTGCCATTGGGGACAGTCCCCAATGGCACTTTTTAAAATTAAAGTTTTTGCCAAAATAAGGTTTACTAGTCCAAAATATAATGATATAATTCTAAAAGAAGAAATTTGCTTATTTACAGATTGGAGGTTTTGTATGGAATACAATACTAAATTATCAATAGGTGAGGATTTGAAAGATATAGAAAATTTAGAAGAAAAGAAGGAAGTAGCTAAAAAAATAGTGGATAAAGTAAGAGACGGACAAGTAATTCGGATTTGGATCTGGCTCAACATCATATATTGCAACAGTTGAAATAGCTGAAAAAATAAAGAAAGAAAACATAAATATTTTAGCAATACCAACTTCTTTAGAAATAAAAATGCTATGTAGAAATTTAGGAATTCCTACTACTACACTCAATGAAAATAAACCTGATTGGTGTTTTGATGGAGCAGATGAAGTAGATGAAAATAATTGGCTTATTAAAGGAAGAGGAGGAGCTATGTTTAAGGAAAAATTAAATATGGTAAATTCTCCAATTACATATATTTTAGTAGATAATAGTAAAAGAGTTGAAGAATTGGGATTAAAACATAAAATACCAGTTGAATGTTTTGAAGGAGCTACAATATATGTTAAACAAATGTTAGAAATGTTAGGTGCTAAAGATATAGAACTAAGAAGAGCAATAGGGAAAGATGGACCTTGTATAACTGAAAATGGTAATTTGATTTTAGATGCAAAGTTTGAAAATATTACAGAAAGTCTGGAAAAAGATATAAAATCAATAACAGGAGTAATAGAAAGTGGTCTATTTACGAATTATAATGTAGAGATTATACATTAATTACTTATGAGAAGAGAGTAATAGAATATAACTACAAGGAAGGAAGATAGTTTATGTGGGGAGATATAGCGATAGCATTCTTATTAGCATTTATAACAGCATTTGTAATAACACCACATACAATAAGATTGTCAAAGAAAGTAGGAGCAATAGATATTCCAAATGATAGAAGAGTCAATAAAACACCTATGCCAAGGCTGGGAGGTTTAGCAGTAATATCTGGTTTTTTTGTTTCTGTTATATACTTAATTATAACTACTTCTTTAGAAGGAAAAATAAATTTCTTTGGAGAGGAGAACTATTATATAAAGCTTATAGGCTTTTTTATAGGAATTATAGTATTAGGAATTATATGCTATATTGATGATGTAAAGGGGATACCAAGTTTTGTAAAGCTTTTGGCACAAATATTAGCAGCAATTATAGTTGTTGCTTTTGGAATTAAAATTGATGATATTTCGGTTCCATTTACAGAGGGAAAAATTGTTATTTCAGGTGTGTTTTCATATATTTTAACAGTATGTTGGATTATAGGTATTACGAATGCTATTAATCTAATAGATGGATTAGATGGATTATCATCAGGCGTAACACTGATTTCATGCTTATCTCTTTTAATGGTATTTGCATTAAATGGTTCTCCTTTAATTGCAATTGTACTAATTACAGCTTTAGCTGGTGCAATAGTTGGATTTTTGCCATTTAACTTTAGTCCCGCTAAAACTTTTATTGGAGACACTGGGTCTAATTTTATGGGATTCTCACTTGCAATTATTTCAATTTTAGGTGTTGCTAAAACATATACAGCATTAGTTTTGATTGCACCAATAATAATTTTAGGAATGCCTATATTTGATACACTTTTTGCAATATTTAGAAGAATAATAAAGGGTAAATCTTTAAAAGCAGTTTTTAAACCTGACAAAGGGCATCTACATCATAAATTAATGGCAAAGGGATATTCACAAAAGCAAGCTGTACTAATTATGTATGGAATTACTGCTATTCTAGGAATGTTTGCAGTAATATTACTAGAAAGTGGAATTTGGAAAGCATTATCATTTGCCTTACTAATTATAGCAATTGTTGCAATAGGATATAGAGACATGGAAAAGCTTATGAATGATGAAGAAATGTCTAAAAAAGAAAATGTGAATGAAGAGCATTTAAGAAAGCAAGATTAATCAAGATAATATAAAAGCACATACAAAATTAGATAAAATAAGTTTAATTTAATAATAATAATTTTAACAATCATAAAGAAGGTGAAATACTTGGATGAAGAAAGACTAATTAGTCCAGAACTTACAGATTTTAATGAAGAAAGACTTGAAAATTCATTAAGACCTAAAACACTAAATGAATATATTGGTCAAAGCAAAGTAAAAGAAAATATGAAAGTATATATAGAGGCAGCTAAAAAAAGAGGAGAGGCACTAGACCATGTACTATTATATGGACCACCAGGATTAGGAAAAACAACACTTGCAAGCATAATATCTAATGAAATGAATTCTAATATAAAGATAACGTCAGGGCCTGCCATAAGCAAACCAGGCGATTTAGCTGCACTACTTACTAATTTATCAGAATTTGATATATTATTTATTGATGAAATACATAGATTAAATAAAAGTGTTGAAGAAATATTATATCCAGCTTTAGAAGATTATACTTTAGATATAATTATAGGAAAAGGACCAAGTGCTAGGTCGATTAGATTAGATTTACCTAAATTTACATTAATTGGAGCTACAACAAAAGCAGGATCCCTTGCAACACCTCTTCGTGACAGATTTGGAATTATACACAGATTAGAATTATATAACACAGAAGATTTAACAACTATCGTAAAGAGGTCAGCAAATATTTTAGAAATAAATATAGACAATGAATCAGCTGTTGAAATAGCTAGAAGGTCAAGAGGAACACCAAGAATTGCAAATAGGTTATTAAAAAGAGTTAGGGACTATGCAGCTGTTTTAGGTGATGGAAATATTACACTCAAAATAACAAAGATAGCACTTAATAAATTAGAAATTGATGATTTAGGATTAGATGAAATAGATAGAAGAATTTTAGAAACATTAATTATAAAATACAGAGGAAGACCAGTTGGAATTGAGACAATTGCTACAACTTTGGGAGAAGAAGTTGATACAATTGAAGATGTTTATGAACCATATTTAATACAAATAGGATTTATTTCAAGAACTGTAAGAGGAAGAATAGCACTTCCTGCAGCATATGCTCATATTGGTGTTAAATATGAGGAAGATGGCAACAATATGTAAACTAGTCTTTAAATTAAAGGGGAAAACTTATGAAAAAAATAAACATACCACGAACATTGCTTATACCTATAATAATATTATTAATTACATTTTTTGTATCAATATACACATTGTATACATCAAATTATGTTGTATCTACAAATACTTTATTAGGTATATTAATAGGGTTACTATTGTTTACTGTAATCGGCATATTTGTAATTATTAAAATTCATAACAAAAAAGAAATTAAACCAGAAAAAGCATTATTATTTATATTACCAATCTTTTGCATATTAGTAAGTGCAACAATTCCTATGGGAAAAGCACATGATGAAACAATGCATTGGTATAAAGCTTTTGAGATTTCAAGAGGTCAATTTATGACTCCAATAGATGAAGAAGAAAAAATATCAGTAGCTATATTACCAGAAGGAGTACAGAATATTTCGGTAGAAAGAAGCAAAGGAGTTTTTAAATATGTAGATTATCTTTCTCTACTAGATGAAAAGATAGATTACAGTAAAGAGGTAGGAATAGCTAATCAAAACTCTGCTGCGTATTGTTTTATACAATATATACCTGAAGTTATAGGGATATTAATTGGACAAATTCTAACGCAAACTCCGATTTTAATTGCATATTTTGTTAGATTTGTAAATATGATTATTTGCACAGTTATAATGTATTTTGCAATTAAAAAAATTCCATTTGGAAAGAACATTTTACTTGTATTATCTATTATACCTATAGCAATAGAAGGATTTGGAACAATATCACCAGATGGACTTACTCTTGCAATATGCTCATTATTTATCTCATATACATTATATATAGCTTTTGATAAAAATAAGATGTGTGGGACAAGAGAGACTACTATATTAACTATTATAGGAATTATTGTGTCACTTTGTAAGATAGTATATATGCCATTAATATTTTTATGTTTAATTATTCCTAAAGAAAAATTTAAAGATAAAAAGGAGAGAATATCATCTCTTGCAACTATAATTAGTTTAGGAGTAATAGTAAATTTGATATGGCTTGTATTTGGTAGTTTGACATTATTGTACACAAATACAAATACATATTTAGGGACACAGCAAAGTGGAACAATGATAAAGGTAATGGCGATATTAAGTAATCCAATAGGTTACATACAAAAATTGTTTTATACAATTGGAATTAAAAGTAACCAATATTTTCTTTCATTATTTGGAGGACAACTAGAATGGAATGAAACAATTAAGCTTAATATAATCCCATATGTTTTATGCGCGATATCTTTAATTGCTTCATTTACTGACGAAAATTTAAAGATAGCATTTAAAAAATATCAGAAAATGATTATTCTGTTAATTATTGTAGTAATATCTTTATTAATTTTTACAAGTTTATTTATTCAATGGTCAAGTAATGATTTACTATATATTGATGGAGTACAAGGAAGATATTTCTTACCAATATTACCTCTTGCATTATTTTTAATAGCAGGATTAAAAATTAAAACAAATTATACAAATAGTGATATTACCAAGCTTATTTGTATTAGTGGGATTATAGTACAGCTTTATACAATTACAATGATACTTGCAGATCATTTATAAAATAGGAGAATAATTTTTATGGATGAAAATAAAACTAAAAAAAAGGTAAGCATACCAATTATAATATTTATTATAGCATCAATTGGTTTTGCTTTACCTTCAATAATTTACTTTTTAGAAAATAAAACAATTTATAAATTCTACTATGTGTGGACATATTTATTTAGGTTTCCTACATCATCTAGTGAAAAAATACTTAATGCAATGCTTTTTTTCACAATTTTTACTATTTTATTTTTAGCCTATATATTTATATTAAAAAAACATAATAAAATATTGAAGAATAAAAAAACATTATTTATTGTAATAGCAATTGTATCAGTTCTTTTTGCTATGATAATACCATATACAAGTACGGATGTATATTCATATATAGCAAATGGTTGGTCAGCAGCTCATTATGGAGAAAATCCATACTATGTATCTACAGGAGAAATAGTAGATGCAACAGGGCAAAATGAACCAATGTTTAATAAAGTGGCAAATTGTTGGAGATATGAAACTGTTGTATATGGACCATTATGGACAGCAATTTGTACAGTTCTTTCTTGGCTATCTTTTGGAAATATAGATATTGCTTTATTAATATTTAAAATTGCTAATTTATTAGTCCACCTAATAAATTGTGTTTTAATATATAAAATTACAAGAAAAAGATTATTTGTAATCATGTATGGATTAAATCCTTTTATATTATTTGAGGCGTTATCAAATGTGCATAATGATATTTTTATAATCTTATTTATATTACTTGCAATTTATTTTGCTATAAAGAGGAAGAATTTATTTGTTTCAGTTATATTTATAGCATTAGCAACTGCAATAAAATATTTGGCAATACTAATTTTACCATTTATAATATTATATATGCTTAGAAAAAAGAGTGTAAAAGAAAGAATAAAATATTGTATATTATGTGGAATAGAATATCTAGCAATAATTGCACTGATTTATCTTTTTTATGCAAAAGATATAGGAGTATTTGCAGGATTGTTTATGCAACAAGCAAAATACAATAGGTCAATCTTTTATGTATTTTATGAATATTTAGGAGAAGGAACCACTTCAATAATGCAAAAAGCTTGTTTGGCCATATTTGCTATAATATATGCAGTTATATGCATTAGATTACTATTTCAAAAAGAAATTAAATTTAGTCAAGTAATTAGACGATATAACAAGTTATTATTAGTATTTACATTTGTATTAATAACAAATTTTAATGCATGGTATATTATGTGGCTATTTCCTACAATATTTTGGCTTAAAAGTAAATCACAAGAAACAATACTTGCACTTAGCTATTCAAGTCAAATAGCAAATTTTGCATCATTTGCATTATGGAGTGAGGAAGCATGGCTTGGAATACCATATTTAATTATTATGTTACTGGGAACAGGAATTATAAAGTTGTTAAATACTAAAATAGAGAAAACAAAAGATGGAAAGTTTAAAGTGATATAAAGGTGAAAGGAAGTAAAAAATGAAATTATTAATGCATACTTGTTGTGGACCATGCAGTGTTTATTGCATAGATACATTAAGAAGTGAAGGAATAGAACCTACAGTATATTGGTATAATCCAAATATTCATCCATACATGGAGTATAAAGCAAGACGTGATTGTTTAAAGGATTATACAGAGTCAATTGGAGTTAATGCTATATTTGAAGAAGACTATGGATTAGATGAGTTTTGTAAAAATGTTATTTGTGATTTACAAAATAGATGTGTAAATTATTGCTATAGAGTGCGTATGGAACAAACAGCTAAATATGCTAAAGAAAATGGTTTCGATAGCATTACAACCACTCTTTTAGTAAGTCCATATCAAAAGCATGAAGAACTAAAACAAATATGTGAAGAAATAGCAAAAAAGTATGATTTAGAATTTTTATATAGAGATTTTAGAGTAGGTTTTAGAGAAGGACAAGCAAAAGCAAGAGAACTTGGATTATATATGCAAAAATATTGTGGCTGCATTTTCTCAGAGGAGATTAGATATTATAACCGCAATCAAGCAAAGCCAGATATACCAATGGATTTGAAGACTGTTAAAGAAGA